>JAHWKO010000049.1 GCA_019347855.1 Actinomycetota bacterium | reverse complement strand
CCTCGCGTCCGCCGGCAAGGGCGTGCAACTGATGAAGCTCGCCGACGACGACGCACTTCTGGCGGTGAAGGCCGCGAAGTCGGATCGCGACACGCTCGTGGTCAAGACGAGCCTCGGCGGCGAGCAGCGCATCAACACCGGTCGCTACAAGAAGACCGGTCGCGGCGGAAAGGGCCACGAGGTCATCTCGCGCGGCGCGTTCACCGAGGTCGTGCTCGAGCCCTCCGTCAGCCAGGTGCTCGACACCCTGCAGCTCGGCGAGCCCGTGCGCGAGGGCACCGATCGGCTCTTCGAGGAGGCCATCCGGCCGATCGTCGACGAGCTGGCCGGCAACCCCGTCGGTGACCTCGCCGGCGACGGCCGCGGCGGCGACCATCGGCGGGCTCATAAGGACGGTCCGCCCCTCCTTCGAGCCCTGCCGGCCGACGAAGTTCCGGTTCGAGGAGGAGGCGCTGGCCTGGTCGCCCTCGAGCTGGTCCTCGTTCATCCCGAGGCACATCGAGCAGCCGGGCTCGCGCCACTCGAAGCCGGCTCCGGTGAGGATCGCGTCGATGCCCTCGGCCTCGGCGGCCTCCTTCACCAGCCCGGAGCCGGGT
Source organism: Actinomycetota bacterium (assembly GCA_019347855.1). Next base: position 16,589 of record JAHWKO010000049.1, on the reverse strand, counting down.
ACGACCATGGCGCGCACGCCGTCGGCGACCGAGCGTCCGTCGACCAGCCGGGCGACCTCGCGCAGGTCTGACAGGCGGGCGTTCGTGCACGACCCGATGAACACACGGTCGAGGGTCAGGTCGGCGATCGCCTCGCCGCCCTCGAGGCCCATGTAGTCCAGGGCGCGTTGCCACTGATCAGCGGTCTGCGGGTCCGGGGCGTCCTCGACCCGCGGGACGGTGCCGGTGACGGGGGCCGACTGGGCAGGCGTGGTCCCCCACGTGACGGTCGGTTCCAGCTCGTCGGCTCGGATCGTGACCACGGTGTCGAACGCGGCGTCCTCGTCGGTGGCGAGCTCCCGCCACGACGCGACCGCGGCGTCCCAGTCGTCGCCGTGGGGGGCGTTCGGCCGGTCCTTGAGGTACGCGAACGTGGTCTCGTCGGGGGCGATCATCCCGGCACGTGCCCCTGCCTCGATCGACATGTTGCAGACCGTCATCCGCCCCTCCATCGAGAGGTCGGTGACCGCCTTCCCCCGGTACTCGATCACATGCCCGGTCCCGCCGGCGACACCGATCTCGCGGATGACCCCCAGGATCAGGTCCTTGGCCGTCACCCCGAAGGGCAGCTCACCCTCGACCTCCACGGCCATCGTGCGGGGGCGGGTCTGCGGCAGCGTCTGGGTGGCCAGCACGTGCTCGACCTCGCTGGTCCCGATCCCGAACGCCAGCGCGCCGAACGCCCCGTGCGTGGCCGTGTGGGAGTCCCCGCAGACGATCACGGTCCCCGGCTGGCTCAGACCGAGCTCCGGGCCGATCACGTGCACGATCCCCTGGTTGCGGGAGGCCATGGCGTACAGCGGGATGCCGAACTCCTCGCAGTTGCGCCGCAGGGCGTCCATCTGCGCCCGGGACATCTCGTCGGCGATCGGGAGCCGACCGCGGACGACGTCGGGATCGGTCGGGACGTTGTGGTCCATCGTCGCGACCGTGAGGTCGGGTCGGCGGACGGTGCGCCCCGACGCCCGGAGGCCGTCGAAGGCCTGGGGGCTCGTGACCTCGTGGACCAGGTGCAGGTCGACGTACAGGAGGTCCGGCTCGCCTGGACCTCCAGGTGCGACGACGTGCCGGTCCCAGATCTTCCCGGCGAGCGTCCTCGGCGTCACGTCAGCGGTTCCAGCGGTCCGTGTCCCGGGAGCGCTGCATCACGGCCTGGTAGCTGACCTCCTCGGGCTGCTCGAGCTCGAAGTGGATCTCGTCGTCGCCGGTGCGCGCCGAGATCGCGGCCGCCACCTCGGCGACGAGCCGTGCTTCCTCGGCCGGTGTCTGATCCGGCGGTACCTGCAGCTTGAACTTCGTCATCGGTTCTTCCTGTCGTGCGTCGCGTGCGGGGTCAGTGCCTTCGGGGAAGGGCCGGGTCACGGCCTGAACTCCCGGGCACGCTGGGTGAGGCGTTCGCTGCGGTTCAGCGCGTCCAGGTACGCCCTGGCGCTCGCCTCGACGATGTCGGTGGAGACACCACGCCCGGTGAAGCGTGTGCCGTCCTCGACCTCGATCTGCACGGTCACGTCACCCAGGGCATCCACGCCCTCGGTGACCGCCGCCACGTGGAACGAGATCAGCTCGATCCCGTCCCGGCCGACCGCGCGGCGGATCGCGCCGCAGGCTGCGTCGACCATGCCGTCCCCCGTCGCGGTGGCGGAGTGCTCGTCGCCACCCGGCGGGATCCGGAGCACGACGGTCGCGGACGGAACCTCGTCGGTACCGCCGCTCGCCGTCAGACTCTTCAGTTCGTAGGCGTCGTCGGCGGTGACGTGGGTCTCCGACGCCACGATCGCCTCGACGTCCTTCGTGCCGACCTCCTTCTTGCGGTCGGCGAGGTCCTTGAAGCGGGTGAACGCGCGCATCATCTCGTTCTCGGACAGCTCGAACCCGAGCTCCTCGACGGCGTTGCGGAACGCGTGCCGCCCGCTGTGCTTGCCCAGGACGATCTGGGAGCCGTCGGCCCCCACGTCCTCGGTCCGCATGATCTCGTAGGTGAGCCGGTCGGCCAGCACGCCGTGCTGGTGGATGCCCGACTCGTGCGCGAAGGCGTTGTCGCCCACGACCGCCTTGTTGCGCTGCACCTGGTAGCCGGTCAGGGTGGACACCAACCGCGACGTGCGGGTGATCTCCGGGGTGTTGACCCGGGTGCCGACCTGCAGGAGGTCCGCCCGCGTCCGCAGGGCCATCACGACCTCCTCGAGGGAGCAGTTGCCCGCCCGCTCGCCTATGCCGTTGACGGCGACCTCGACCTGCCGGGCGCCGTTGCGGACGGCCTCGACCGAGTTCGCCACGGCGAGGCCGAGGTCGTTGTGGCAGTGCACGCTGAGCACCACGCCCCGTTCGTCGATCGCCGGGACCCGACGTCGCAGCTCGGCGATCCAGCCGCCGAAGTCGTGCGGCAGGGCGTAGCCCACCGTGTCGGGGATGTTGACGGTGGTCGCCCCGGCCTCGACGGTGGCCGCCACGAGGTCCACCAGGAAGCTGAAGTCGGTCCGCGTCGCGTCCTGCGGGCTGAACTCCACGTCGTTGGTGAAGGTCCGGGCCAGCTCGACACCCCGCACGGCCTGCGCGAGCACCTCATCCTCGGAGGCCTTGAGCATGTGCACGCGATGCAGCTCCGACGAGGAGATGAACACGTGCACCCGGTGGCGCCCCGCGGGAGCCAGGGCCTTCGCGGCACGTTCGATGTCGTCGTCGACGCAGCGGGCGAGTCCCGCGATCACCGGGCCGCCGTCGGCTCCGACCTCCTCGGCGACCGCCTTGACCGCGTCGAAGTCACCGTTGGACGCCGCTGGGAACCCGGCCTCGATCACGTCGACGTTCAGGCGCGCGAGCTGCTGGGCGATCTCGACCTTCTCGCGGGCGTCCAGCGAGATGCCGGGGGCCTGCTCGCCGTCCCGGAGGGTGGTGTCGAAGATCACGACGTCGCCGGCACCCTCGGGGGTCGCCGCGTCACGGACCGCATCCGCCGCACGCAGATCGACTGGTGCTGCCACTGGCCTCTCCTCTTCCTCTGATGCTCCGCTTGGGAGCGTTCGGTGCTGCTCGTCCGGTGGATCTCCGCCGCGGTCGCCGTCTATCCGGTTGAACGGCGCCGCGGCATCAAAGGATGAGCAGGAGGAGGGCCAGGAGGCCCAGGATGGCACGGAAGCGACGCACGACCCCACGCCGGGTGCGAGCCCCGGCGGTTCCGATGGTCGTCGTCGTGGTGTCCATGCGCTGCCAAGGTGTACGGCCCGGCGCCCCGCGATGCAACCCACGAGGCGCGTTCCGGGACCGGAACACGGATCCGTGCGCTGGGTGTGGCCATGGTGTGCGCTCCACGCACGCAGGGGGAGGCACTAAGCTGGGGAGGACCACCCGTAGCACCTCGACGGGAGATCCCCACCGTGAGCGACCTTGACCGACGCGCGCCGTACGGGACCTGGCCATCGACGATCACCGCCGATCTCGTGGCCGAGGACGCGATCAACCTCGCCGAGCCCCGTCTCGATGAGGGCGACCTGTACTGGCTCGAGGGCCGGCCCGCCGAGGGCGGGCGTCAGGTGATCGTCCGTCGCTCCTCACGCGGTGGGGCGACCGACGTCCTGCCCGAGGGCTTCGATGCTCGCACCCGGGTCCACGAGTACGGGGGGGGCAGCTACCTCGTCCACGACGGCGTCGTGTGGTTCACGAACCTCGAGGATCAGCGCCTCTACCGGATCGCCGGTGGCGACCCCGAGGCCATCACCCCCGAGCCGGACGAGCGAGCGGCGGTGCGGTACGCCGACGGCGTCGTGACACCCGACGCGACGACCATCGTCTGCGTCCGGGAGTCCCACACGGGGGACGACGTCACGAACGAGCTCGTCGCCGTGCCGGCCGACGGCAGCGGGGACATCGTCGTGCTCGCATCGGGTCGCGACTTCTACGCGCACCCCCGGCTCGACCACGCGGGCGAGCGGCTGGTCTGGCTCGAGTGGGACCACCCCAACATGCCGTGGGACGGCACCGAGTTGCACGAAGCGACGCTCCAGGACGGTCCGCAGCTAGCGGACGTCCGCCTCGTCGCGGGTGGCGAGGAGGAGTCCATCTTCCAGCCGTCCTACAGCCCCACCGGGCAGCTGCACTTCGTCTCGGACCGGACCGGTTGGTGGAACCTGTACCGCGAGGTCGCGGAGGGCGAGGTCGAGGCCCTGTACCCCAGCTCGTCGGAGTTCGGGCTGCCGATGTGGCAGCTCGGCATGTCGACCTACGCGTTCCTGGACGACGGGCGGATCGCGGCGAGCCGGTTCGAGGACGGCGCCGACCGGATGTTCGTGCTGGACACCGAGGGGCGTCGTGCCGAGCCCGTGGACCTGTCCCACACGTCCCTGCGGTACGTCGTCGCGGGTGACGACCACGTCGTGTTCGTCGGCGCCTCCCCCTGGGAGCCCAAGGCACTCCTCGAGTTCGAGGTGTCGACCGAGACCGTCACCCCGATCCGCTACTCGACCGACGAGTTCATCGAGCCCTCGCTGATCTCGACGCCCGAGTCGATCGAGTTCCCCACCGCCGGTGGCGCCACCGCCCACGCCGTCTACTACCCCCCGGTCAACCCCGAGGTCGACGAGCCCACGGACGCGCAGCCGCCGCTGATCGTCGAGATCCACGGCGGGCCGACGTCGCACCGCACGTCCGGTTTCGACCTGGCGGACCAGTTCTGGACGAGCCGCGGGTTCGCGTACGTCGATGTGAACTACCGCGGCAGCACCGGGTACGGACGCGAGTACCGCGAGGCCCTCAAGAGCGAGTGGGGCGTGCACGACGTGCAGGACGCGATCGCTGCGGCGCGGTTCCTCGCCGAGCGGGGCGACGTCGACCCCGAGCGGCTCATCATCCGGGGCGGCAGCGCGGGCGGCTTCACGACGTTGCTGGCGCTCACGACGGACGACACCTTCGCGGCCGGCGCGAGCTACTTCGGGGTCGGGGACATCCGCACCCTGGTGGAGCACACCCACAAGTTCGAGTCGCGCTACATCGACGGGCTCATGGACCCGTCCGTCATGGAGGAGCGGTCCCCGCTCACCCACGTCGATGGGCTGTCCTCACCGGTCATCGTGTTCCAGGGTGCCGAGGACGAGGTCGTCCCACCGGAGCAGGCCGAGACGATCGTGGCTGCCCTGCGCGAGAAGGGGCTCGCCCACACCTACCTCCTGTTCGAGGGGGAGCAGCACGGCTTCCGCCGCTCTGACACGATCCGCCGCTGCCTCGAGGCCGAGCTGTCGTTCTACGCGCAGGTGTTCGGGTTCCAGCCTGCGGACGACATCGACCCGGTGAAGGTCGAGAACCTCTGACGGTGACGTCCGACGCCAAACCCGCACCGGGGCGACTGCTCGTCGCGGCGCCCTCGTTGGTCGACCCGAACTTCGTCCGCACCGTGGTGCTGCTGCTCGCCCACGAGGCGGAGGGCACGGTCGGCGTGGTGCTCAACCAGCCCGGCGACGTGGATCTCGTCGAGGCCGTGCCGTCCTGGCAGGGGCACGCCGCGGATCCCCCGATCGTGTTCGTCGGCGGGCCGGTGCAGCGAGACGCCCTGATCGGACTCGGCCACGCGGCACCCACCACCGTGGGGTTCGATCCGGTCGTGGACGGGTTGGGGGTGGTGGACCTCGCCGGCGAACCCGAGGGCATCTCGCAGGTGCGGGTCTTCGCGGGACACGCTGGATGGGGACCCGGACAGCTCGACCTCGAGATCGAGGACGGCTCCTGGTTCGTCCTGGACGCACGACCCAGCGATGCCACCACCGCCGACCCGGACGGCCTGTGGCTGGCGGTGCTGCGCCGCCAGGACGGCGTGTTCCGCACGTTCCCCGAGGATCCGTCGCTCAACTGAGCGGGCTCACTCCCCCGTCAGGATCAGGTCCGCAGCCTTCTCGGCGATCATGATCGTCGGGACGTTGGTGTTGCCGCGCACGACGTCCGGCATCACCGACGCATCGACCACCCGGAGCCCGTCGAGCCCGTGGACCCGCAGCGTCGGATCGACCACGGCGTCGTCGTCGGTACCCATCGCGCAGGTCCCGGCGGGGTGGTACAGCGTCTCCGCCCGGGCGCGGACGAAGTCGGCCAGGTCACCCTCGCTCTGGACATCCTCGCCTGGCCACAGCTCCGTCCCTCGCCACGGCTCACAGGCGCTGGCGTCGATGATCCGCCGGCACAGCTTCACCCCTTCCACGAGGACGTGCAGGTCGTGGTCGTCGTCGAGGTAGTTCGGTTCGATGAGCGCATCGTCGAACGGGTCCGCGGAGCGCAGGGCGATGCGCCCCCGGCTCCGGGGGCGCAGGATGCACGGGCCGAGGCTGAACCCGCGCTCCTCGAGCTCCACGAGCCCGTGCTGCTCGTAGAGCACCGGTCCGAAGTGCAGCTGCACGTCCGGGGCGGGCTCGGCGAGGTCCGTCCGGGCGAACGCTCCCGCCTCGGCGATGTTCGAGGTCAGCGGCCCGCGACCCAACGCGAGCCACCGCGCGATGTCTCCCACCGTGCCGGCGTCCTGGAGCGTGCGACCCTTCAGGGTCTCGTAGTACACGCCCACCGCGAGGTGGTCCTGCAGGTTCCGCCCGACACCGGGCAGGTCGTGCGCGAGCTCGATGCCGACGTCTCGGAGCTCGTCCGCGGGCCCGATGCCCGACAGCAGCAGGAGCTGCGGCGAGTTGATCGCACCGCCGCTGATGATCACCTCGCGGGTGGGGCGGGCGGTGTGCCGCGCGCCGGATCTCACGAACTCGACGCCGACCGCACGGTCCCCCTCGAGCAGGATCCGCGTCACGCGGGCGTCGGTCACGACCATCAGGTTGTCGCGATCCAGGACCGGTTCGAGGTAGCTCGTGTAGACGCTCGCCCGACGACCCCGTCGGATCGTCACCTGGTACATCCCGACGCCGTCCTGCTCCCCGTGGTTGAAATCGGGGTTGTAGGGCAGTCCCGCCTCGACCCCGGCCGCGACGAACATGTCCGTCAGCGGATGCGGATCGACCGGATCGGAGACCGGCAGCGGACCGTCGACCCCGTGACCGGGCACCGGCCCCCGGCCGTTGTCCTCGCTGCGGATGAAGTAGGGCTCGACGTCGTCCCAGCTCCAACCCTTCGCGCCCCGCTCGGCCCACCCGTCGTAGTCGAGCGGGTTCCCGCGGATGTAGATGTTGGAGTTCAGCGAAGAGGACCCGCCGAGCATCTTCCCGCGCGGCCAGTACAGCTCCCGACCGTCGAGTTCCGACTGGGGCGCCGTGGAGTAGTCCCAGTCGACCGGGGTCTTGAACATCTTCGAGTTCGCCGCCGGGATCCGCGACTCGCGTGGTAGGTCACCGGTCCCAGCCTCGAGCAGGAGCACACGGGTACCCGGATCGTCGGTGAGCCGCCGCGCCAGGACGCATCCCGCCGAGCCGGCACCGACGATGACGTGGTCGAACCTCTCGGGCATACCGGACCTCCTCCGTCCGACGCACCCTAACCGTCGTCAGCCCAGCCGTGGGCCGTGAGCAACGCGACCGGGAGGTGCGCGAAGACGTCGTCCATGCCGAGGGTGGCTCCGGCCTCCAGGACGCGCCCGGTCAGGATCTCGGACACCGACTGCTGGTCGATCCCGTGCGCGGCCAGGTCGATCTCGGACCGCCGCCAGGTCGTCCCGATCGGCCATGCGTCGGTGAGCTCCCTGGGTGACCGCGCCCCGATCGCCGCGACCCACCGGTCACCGCGCCGACGGAGAGCGCCCACCAGGTGCTCCGCGCGTCGACCGCGGACCCTGAGCGGTTCGTAGTCACCCCCCAGGTACAGGTCACGGTGATCACGCCGGTGCCGCAGCGCCCGGGCGACCACGAAGAGCTTGACCCGCCCGTCCCGCCAGCTCTCGCGTAGGTCGTCCACGTCGTCCGGTCCGGCCACCGCCTCGACCGCGTCAAGGGCGTCACGGCGACGGTCCCAGTCCACGGGGCGCCGGTTGTCGGGGTCGACGAGACTGAGGTCCCACAGCTCGGTGCCCTGGTAGCGGTCGGGCACGCCCGGGGCGGCGATCTGGAGCAGGACCTGGGTGAGGGCGTTGACCGCACCGGGGATCGCGATGTCCTCCGCGAAGTCGCGCAGGTCGGCCACGAACCCCTCGTCGCTCAGCGCGCCCTCGAGGAACCGCTCCACGGCGGCCTCGTGAGCCGTGTCGGGATCCAACCACGACGTGTGGACCTTGGCCTCGCGCAGAGCCTTGACGGCGAAGCGCGTGATCCGCGGCAGCACGTCGGGTTCCTCGGACGGGTCGAGCGGCCACATCCCCACGAGCGTCTGGTAGAGCAGCCACTCCTCGTTGCGGTCGGGCGACCGGTGGCCCGCGACCTCCTCGACGTGGTGCTCGTTGCGTCCGGACCAACGCACCACGGCGTCCGCCCAGCGGTTGGTGACCTCGGTCAGGACCGCGAGCCTGGCGCGGACGTCCTCGCTGCGTTTCGTGTCGTGGGTGGAGGTCGCGGTCATCGTGTGCGGCCGGACGGCGGCGCGCGTGCGGACCCGGTCGTGGAAGCTCGCGACGCCCGGAGGCGCGGTCATGCCGTGGACGTCGACCCCGACCTCGTTCAACGAGATCAGCCGGTTGGCGACGTAGAACGTCGTGTCCTCGAAGCCCTTGGCCATCGCCGGGCCGGTGAGCTGCTGCCAGCGCAGGACGAGGTCGAGCCAACGCTCGCGGACGTCCTCGGCCAGCCCGATCGGCACGTCAACCATCAGCACGTGCTCGAGGAAGACCAGCGCGGCGCCGTCGACGTCGGGGTGACGACGGCGCGCCTCCGCGAAGGTGCGTTCGAGGACGTTGCGGTCCTGGGCGCGCAGCTGGAGGTCCCGGATGTACGTGCGGTACACGGGGACGCTCGCCGTGACGGCGACCAGGGCTCCGCGGAGGTCGTCCTGCGCCAGGGGCGGGACCTCGGGGACCTCCGTCGCGAGCGCCGCGAACGCCTCGGCGAGCCGGTCGACCTCGCCGGGGAACAGCTCCGTGAGGGCGTCGAGCTTGCGGGCGTGCACGGTGTCGGACAGATCCCGGTCCGACCCGACGAACGCCCGGTAGAAGTCGCCGATCCGCCCCAGCCCGTGGGGGTCGACCAGCACACCGTTGAGGTCGGTCAGCAGCTCGTACCCGGTGGTCCCGTCGACGGGCCACGGCTCGGGGAGCCGCTCGTCACCTTCGACGATCTTCTCGACGACCAGGTAGATGCCTCCGTCCGCGGCGTCCTCGGCGCGGTCGCGCAGGTGGGCGAGGTAGCCCTCGGGATCCCGCAGCCCGTCCACGTGATCGACCCGCAGGCCCGTGACCACCCCGTCCCGGATGAGCTCGAGGATCCGCACGTGACGGTCCTCGAAGACCTCGGGGTCCTCGACCCGGACACCCACGAGGTCGGTGATGTCGAAGAAACGTCGGTAGTTCGGCCGGCCTGTACGCCAGTGGTCGAGCCGGTAGTGCTGCTGGTCGAGCACCTTCTCGACGGGACCGGTCGTGTCCGTGTCAGGGGCCAGCGGCAGGGTGTGATCGTGGTAGCGGAGGACGGACGGGTCCACGTCCTCGTCGACGACCAGCTCACCGCCGGCCAGAACGTCGTCGATCGGGTCCCCGAGGATCGGCAGCACCACCCGCCCCTCGGCCGCCGACCAGTCGATGTCGAAGTGGTCCGCGAACGCCGAGTCGGGACCGTGCCGAAGGACGTCGTGCCACCACGGGTTGTCCGATGAGGCGCGGAGGTGGTTCGGGACGATGTCGAGAACCAGCCCGAGTTGATGGGTGCCCAGCTGCTCGGCGAGGGCCGCGAGCCCATGGTCGCCGCCGAGCTGTGGATCGACCCTGGTCGGATCGACGATGTGGTACCCGTGGGAGGCTCCCTCCGGCGCGGTCAGCAGAGGCGACAGGTACACGGCCTCCACCCCGAGCCGCTCCAGGTAGGCGATCCGTTCGGCGACGTCCCGCAGCGTGACGCCGTCGTGCAGCTGGAGCCGGTAGGTCGATACGGGGACGTGGTCCGGGACGAGCCGCTCGTTCATCCTGCCTCCACCGCGACACCGAGGACGTCCCCGAGCCGGCGGAAGTGCTCGACCCACGAGGCGGCCTGCTCGTCGCCGTCGTCGGCGAGCGCCTGCAGCTCCGGGTACGTCAGGTGCACCGCACGGTAGAAGGTGTTCTGCGCCCTCCACAGGTCGACCTCGAACGGCAGGTCATCGGCCAGCCGGATCAGCGCTTCGGCCTGCTCGAGGAAGCTCTGTCCCTCGGCCCCGTACCGCTCGAACAGGGTCGGGTCGGGCAGCTGCCGTGCCGCGCGTCGGGTGAGCGTCTCGATCGTCGCGTTCAGCACGTGCGCGAGGCCGGCGGTGTCGAGCTCCACGTCCCACGCGGCGGCGTCCGCGAGCAAGGCACGGACGCGGTCGGGATCCATGTCGGGACGTTGGAACGCCCGGCGGAGATCGTCGTTGACGACGATCTCGGCGGCCCGGTGGAACGTCCGTGGCAGCCGGACGCCGAGGTCCACCAGGTAGCGCATCAGCGGGGCGCGGGACCGGTGGATCGCGCGGTAGGAGCCACGCGCATCCTCGATCGAGCGGTCCAGGATCGTGCGCAGGATCCTGCGCTGCCCGTCGCGGAAGAGGTCCCGCAGCGAGTACCGGTTGCCATCGAAGTGGTGCTCGAGGCGGCGGATCGTCTCGGGGAAGTCGGCCACCACGAACGCGGCCTCGAGGTCGGTCGCGATGCTCTCGAAGCGTCGTCCGGTACCCGCGGCCCGGATGCCACCGTCGATGTTGTGATCGCCGAGGTGCAGCACGGCGTACTCGAGGTCGCTGGCGATCCCCGTGATGGTGGAACGCACGTGCACCCGCCCGATCGCCAACCGAGCGTCCCCCGCCTCGAACACGCGTCGCGCGTCACGGGAGACCTGGTAGCAGTGGACCGCGGTGGGGTCGCCGTAGTCCTCGAACAGCGAGCTCACCGCGTAGTGGGCACCGACGCCCTCGAGGGTGACCTCGGAGGGGCGCACGTGACGATCGAAGACGTCGCGCCCGTCGCCGTAGTCCGGGTCGTTGCTCTGGGCCTTGGCCAGCAGGTCGAGGAACACGCGTTCCGCGTCGTCGCGTCCGGTCAGCGCCCGGGCGAGCTGCAGCGCACGCCCCGCGTAGCGCAGGACCTGGATCGTCTCGATGCGGCTGAGGTCGTCGAAGAACCACCCGCAGCTCGTGAACATGAGCATCGCGTGACGCTGCAGCTCGAGGAGCCGTCGCGCGCGGACCTGCTCGTCGTCATCCAGGTCCCGTGCGGCGTGCCTGGCCAGGAACGCGTCGGTCCGACCGCGGTCCAGCAGCACCTCGATGTACCCGTCCCGGGCAGTCCACGGGTCCTCGAGGAGGGCTGCGGCTTCCCGCTCGTACAGGTCGTCGAGCTCGCCGCGTAGCCGGTCGAGGGCAGCACGGAGCGGCTCGCGCCAGCCCTGGTCCCACTCGGGGTTCCCACCGTCCGCGCAACCGCAGTCCGACCGCCACCGCTCGACCCCGTGGGCGCAGGACCACGAGGTGTCCTCGGCGATGCGGACCTCCCAGCTGGGAGGGTGCTCCTCGAGGAAGACCCCGTAGTTCGTGAGTTCCACGTCCTCGCTGGCCTCGAGCCGCCGCAGCGCGAAGGCCAGCGCCATATCACCGTGCCGGTGGTGGTGGCCGTAGCTCTCGCCATCGGTGGCGATGTTCACCAGGTAGGGGTCGCGCTCCGCCGACGCCGCCGCGCTCAGCAGGCGGTCCGCGAGCCGCGCCCCGTCCGCCAGCAACCCCTCGAACGCGACGGCTCTGGAGATCGGCCCGTCGTAGAAGAAGATCGCGATCTCGTTCCCCGAGGGCAGCCGCGCGAGGTACGGCCGTCCGGTATCGACGTCCGACGCAGCCGCCTCGTGCCAGTCCGCGTCGTCATCGAGCCGGCGGATGGCCCCCGCCTGGTGGGGCTCCAGGATCGTGAACGCGATGCCGTGATCCGCGAGGACCTCGAGCGTCTCGGTGTCCACCGCGGCCTCGGGCAGCCACATCCCCTCGGGCTCCCGTCCGAAGCGGTGCCGGAAGTCGGCGATCCCCCAACGCACCTGGGTGCGACGGTCACGCGTCGACGCCAGCGGCATGATCAGGTGGTTGTACGGCTGCGCGAGCGCGGACCCGTGGCCGCCGAAGCGCGCCTGACTCCGACGGTCCGCGTCCACGATCGCGTCGTGGACGTCCGGGGCGTTGTCCTGCATCCAGCCGAGCAGCGTGGGCCCCACGTTGAAGCTGATGCCCGCGTAGTTGTTGCTGATCTGGACGATGCGGCCCTGCTCGTCCAGGATGCGGGATTCGGCGTTCTGCGCGTAGCACTCCGCAGTGATGCGCGCGTTCCAGTCGTGGTACGGGTAGGCCGACTCCTGGAGCTCGACCGACTCCAACCACGGGTTCTCCCGTGGTGGTTGGTAGAAGTGCCCGTGGATGCAGACGTAACGCGTCACGCGCGCGAGCCTACGCCACGGCTCACGACCCATCGCCCGCCGAGCGGAGGATCGCGACGCCCCACGCGGGCAGCAGCACACGCTGGTGCCCATCGACATCGAGGTGGTCCGAGCCGTCGCCCAGCACGCGCGTCCAGGTGCCGGCCGGCAGGTGCACCAGGACCTCACCGTCCGTGTCCGAGGCGTGCACCACGACGACGGCGTGGTCGCCGTCCTCGGTCCAGCGGTGCCACGACAGCCCCGTCCCGTCGGCGGTCACGGTGATGCGGTCCCGGTCGAGCGACGCGAACGCCGGCACCTCGCGGCGCAGGCGCAGCAGCTCGCGGTACCACGCCAGGAGCTTTGCGTGGGGGTCCTTGTCCTTCAGCGCGTGATCCAGCCGGGACCGCTCGAAGGTCTCGACCGCCTGCGGATCGGGCACCTCGCCCTCCCAACGGAACCCCGAGAACTCCTCGCGCCGTCCCGTGCGCACGTCCTCGACCAGCCCCTCGTCCGTGTGGCTGACGAAGTACTGGAACGGGGCGGTCTCGCCGTACTCCTCCCCCATGAACAGCAGGGGGACGAACGGTCCGAGGATGACGGCCGCAGCAGCCACTCGCAGCGCACCGGGCGGGACGAGATCGGCCATCCGGTCGCCCACCATGCGGTTGCCGACCTGGTCGTGGTTCTGCGAACAGACGACGAACCGCTCCCCCGGCACACCGACCGGTGCACGGCCGTGGGAGTGGCCGCGGTAGCGCGAGTAGCCGCCCGTGAACACGAACCCGTCCTGCAGCGCCGCCGCGAGATCCTCGACGCCGGAGAAGTCCGCGTAGTAGCCGTCGTCCTCGCCCGTGAGCGTCACGTGCAGGGCGTGGTGGAAGTCGTCCGACCAGGTCCCGTCGAGCCCCAGCCCGCCCTCGGCCACGGGGCGCACGAGGCGCGGGTCGTTCAGGTCGCTCTCCGCGATCACGTGGACCGTGCGTCCCCGACGCTCGGCCCTCGCGTGCACGGCTGACGCGAGCTCCTCGAGGATGTGCACCGCGGACTGGTCGAGGATCGCGTGCACCGCGTCCAGTCGCAGCCCGTCCACGTGGCAGTGATCGGTCCACCACAGGGCGTTGTCCACCACGTAGCGACGGACGTGGTCGCTGTGGGGACCGTCGAAGTTGATAGCCGGACCCCAGGGGGTCTCGTACCGGTCGGTGAGGTAGTGGGCGACCTCGACCTGGGTCGCGCCCTCGGGACCGAAGTGGTTGTAGACGACGTCCAGCACGACCGCGAGGCCGCGGGCGTGGCACGCGTCCACGAACCGCCGGAACCCGTCGGGGCCGCCGTAGGTGTCCTGTGCGGCGAACGGCAGCACGCCGTCGTAGCCCCAGTTGCGCCCGCCAGGGAACTGGGCGATCGGCATGACCTCGATCGCGGTGATCCCGAGCTCGGCCAGCTCGTCGAGCCGCTCGGTCGCCGCGTCGAACGTGCCGGCCTCGGTGAAGGTCCCGACGTGCAGCTCGTACAGGACGAGCTCGTCGAGCGGGATCCCCTCCCAGCCGTCATCGGTCCAGTCGAACGACGGATCGACCACCTCGGACGGGCCGTGCACGCCCTCGGGCTGCGACCTCGATGCGGGGTCGGCGATCTCGAGCACCTCACCCTCCACGGTGACCCGGTACCGGTAGCGAGCCCCAGGCCCCACGCCCTCGATCCGCGCGACGAACGTGCCGTGCCCGTCCGGGCCGTCCATCGCGACGGTCGGCCCGTCGACCACCGCGACCTCGGCGGCCGACGCCTTCGACGCCCACAGGGTGAACGAGGTCCCTCCGCCGTCCAGCGGCTGCGCACCCAACCCGCTCATGTAGCGAATGCGGTAGCGGGCATGATCAGCACCGTCAGGAGCCCCCACCGATCGGCTGCGCCCGCAGCGCCACGACGCTGAGCGGGGGCAGGGTGAGGTTGATCGAGTACGGCCGCCCGTGGTTCGGCACCGGAGCCGACTCGACACCCCCGAGGTTGCCCATCCCCGAGCCGCCGTACTCCTCGGCATCGCTGTTCAGGATCTCCTCCCAGTACCCGCCCCGGGGGACGCCGACGAGGTAGTTGTGCCGCGGCACCGGCGTGAAGTTGCAGGCGACCAGCACGGCATCCGCCGGCGAGCGACCCTTGCGGAGGTACGTCACGATCGACTGCTGCCAGTCCGAGGCATCCACCCACTCCCATCCCTGTGGGTCGGTGTCGAGCTCGTGCAGGGCGGGCTCGTCGCGGTAGACGCGCCCCGCGTCCCGCACGAACCGGCGGATGCCCTCGTGGGCCTGGTCCTCGAGCAGGTGCCAGTCCAGGCTCGACTCGTGGTTCCACTCGCGCCACTGCGCGATCTCGCCGCCCATGAACAGCAGCTTCTTGCCGGGGTGGGTCCACATGAACGCGTAGTAAGCGCGCAGGTTCGCGAATTTCTGCCACCGGTCGCCCGGCATCTTGGCCCACAGCGAGCCCTTGCCGTGCACGACCTCGTCGTGGGACAAGGGCAGGCAGTAGTTCTCACTGAACGCGTACATCGCGCGGAAGGTGAGTTGGTTGTGGTGGTGGGACCGGTGGACCGGTTCCTTCTCGAAGTACTCGAGCGTGTCGTGCATCCACCCCATGTCCCACTTGAAGCCGAACCCGAGCCCTCCGACGTACGTGGGACGCGAGACCATCGGCCACGCGGTGGACTCCTCGGCGAGCGTCTGCACGCCGGGGAACGCCTGGTAGACCTCGGCGTTGAAGCGCCGCAGGAAGTCGATCGCGGCGATGTTCTCGTTGCCCCCGTACTGGTTGGGGATCCACTCCCCCTCGCGACGCGAGTAGTCGAGGTAGAGCATCGAGGCGACCGCGTCGACGCGGAGCCCGTCGAGGTGGAACTCCTCGAGCCAGTACAGCGCCGAGGACAGCAGGAAGCTGCGCACCTCGTCCCGGCTGTAGTTGAAGATGAAGCTGTTCCAGTCGGGGTGGATGCCCTGACGTGGGTCCGCGTGCTCGTACAGGTGGGTGCCGTCGAAGTAGCCGAGACCGTGCTCGTCGCTCGGGAAGTGGCTGGGGACCCAGTCCAGGATCACGCCGATCCCGTTCTGGTGGAGGTGGTCGATCAGGTACTTGAGGTCCTGCGGGGTGCCGAACCGGCTGGTCGGCGCGAAGAAGCCGGTCGTCTGGTAGCCCCAGGACCCACCGAACGGGTGCTCGGTGATCGGCATGAACTCCACGTGGGTGAAGTTCATCTCCGTGAGGTAGTCCGCGAGCGGCTCGGCGAGCTCGCGGTAGCTGAGGGGCCGGTTGTCCTCCTCGACCTTGCGCCGCCACGAGCCGAGGTGCATCTCGTAGATGTTGATCGGGGCGCTGTGGCCCTGCCGGTCCTTGCGGGCGGTCATCCACTCGTCGTCGCCCCACACGTGGTCCCGGTCCCAGACCTTCGACGCGGTCTTGGGCGGGGTCTCGGCGTGGACCGCGTAGGGATCGGCCTTGTCCGCCGAGTACCCCTCGTGCTTCGAGGCGACGTGGTACTTGTAGCTGTCGCCCTTCTGGACGCCGGGGACGAACCGCTCCCAGATCCCGGAGCCGCCCTTCGCGTACAGCGGATGCGCCGCCTTGTCCCACCCGTTGAAGTCCCCGATCACCGCGACGTAGTCGGCGTTCGGCGCCCACACCGCGAAGTACGCGCCCTGCTCGCCGCCCGACTCCATCAGGTGGGAGCCGAGCTTGTCGTACATGCGCAGATGCGAGCCCTCGCTGAAGAGGTAGACGTCGTCGTCGGTCAGGCGCGAGACCTGGCTCGATCCCGAGGGCGCGTCGGGCACCTGCCCATCCCCACCCCCGGTCTTCTTCCCGGTCTTCTTCCCGGTCTTCTTGGCGGCCTTCTTGGCGGCCTTCTTGGCGGCCTTCTTCTTCGGGCTCTCGTCTTCAGCCATGGTCGTTCCTCCGACCTCTGCGTGTGTGATCGAGCCGACGGAGCGGGTCCTGGAGGGCCGCGCGGTCACGTAGCGCGTCCAGGGTCAGTGCGGTCCGCCGTGTCCAGTTCGGTCGTTCGTCCTCGGTGCCAGGGGTGTTCTGGGGCTCGGTCTCGAG
>JAHWKO010000048.1 GCA_019347855.1 Actinomycetota bacterium | reverse complement strand
CTTCTTGTGGTCGAACTTCTCGACCGCACGGATCAGTCCGAGGTTGCCCTCCTGGATCAGCTCGATCATGTCGACGCCCCGGCCGAGCCAGCGCTTGGCGCGCGAGACGACCAGCCGGAGGTTCGACCGGACCATCTCCTCCTTGGCCTTGGCACCATCGCGCTTGATCCGACGGAGCTTGGCCTTCTGGGCCGGCGACAGCGAATCCGCCTCCTCCTCGAGCAGCCGACGCGCGATCATCCCGGCGTCGTAACGCTTGGAGAGATCGGCCTCCTGCTCCTTGTCCAGGAGGTCGTGGCGACCAGCCGCGTCGAGGTACTGACGGACGGCGTCCCGGGAGGAGGTCATGGCGACCTCACCCTCGGGTTCCTCGTCACCCGCCAGGTCGTCGATCACGTCGATCCCGCGGTCGCGGGCGACGGTCACCGCAGCCTCGAGGAACTCCTCGCGGTTCGTGGTGGGGTCGCGCAGGGGTTCGAGCTCGGACACCAGCAGGTAGCCGCGTTCTGCGGCCTGCTCGAGGACATCCGAGAGCGCACCCTTCTCCGGTGCCAGGACGGCGTCAGGCAAAGGGGGTTCCTCCTCACGTGCTCAGCGAGTCTGCGGGGCGCATCGACGCGCTCCACAGCGGCCACGATCGGGCCCATCCGTTCCTCACCACCATAAGGCAGGATGGCGGCTCGCCAAAACGACCGACCACGCCCGTCAGTCGGTGGGGACGGCGATGTCCGAGATCGTGGGCTCGACGACCTCGAGGTAGTCCTCGGTCGCCATGCTCATCGTGGTGTCGTGGGTGCCCGCACGGAAGACCAGCCGCTCCTCCGCGACCAACGTCTCGTCGAACACGACCGGCACGTCGTAGACGTTGCCGAGCGGCGGCTCCGCCCCGACCTCGCAATCGGGGAACGCACCGCCGAACTCGTCCTCGTCCGCCAGCCCCACATCCGCGGCGCCGAGGGCGGCCGTCGCCTTGCCGAGATCCACCTCGCTGGCAGCGGCTACCACCGCCATCACCAGCTCCCCGTCAGCGGACAGCATCACGGGCTTGGCGACGTGCCAGCCCGACTCGTGCTCGGCGGCAGCGACCTCCTGGGCCGTCACCGCCCGTTCGTGCGTCTGGAGGTCGTAGTCGACGCCCCGTTCGTCCAGGAATCGGCGTACACGTTCGGCGCTCACGGCGGTCCCTTTCCGTCTCCCTCCCGAACATAACCCGTCGAGTACGTTCTCGGTCGCGATGAACCTGCTCGATGTGCTGTTGCTGCTCAGTCTGGTGTCCGCGCTGGCGGTCGGGTACCGGCTGGGGTTCGTGACCCGCGTGGCCTCGTGGGTCGGGCTCGCCGTCGGGATCGTCGCGGCGTCGCTGGTGCTCCCGACGATCCTGCGGACGTTCGCGAACGGTGACGCCTTCTCGCGGCTGCTGATCACGCTCTTCACCTACGTCCTCGTCGCCGCCCTGGGGGGGTCCGCCGGCGAGGCGGTCGGCTACAGCGTGCGGCGCCGCATCCCCACCGGTGGCCTGCGCACCGTCGACCGGGCGGGCGGTGCCGGGGTGGGGGTCATCGGGGTGCTGATCGTCGTGTGGCTCATCGCCCCGATCGCCGCCGAGGTGCCAGGACCGGCCTCGCGGTTCGTCCGCAACTCCGCGGTCGTGCAGTGGGTGGACGACCTCGCCCCCGCCCCGCCTGGCCCGATCGTCGCCCTGCGCAAGCAGGTCGCCCAGACCCGGTTCCCCGAGGTGTTCGCCGGGCTCCAGCCCGCGCCCCAGATCGGCGCGCCGCCGGCTCAGCTGCCGCTCAGCGCGGAGCAGCTCGACCGGGTCGTATCGGCGTCGGTCGCCGTGGAGTCGGTTGGGTGCGGGGCGGTCCACGAGGGCAGCGGGTTCATCGTCGCGCCCCGCACCGTCGTGACCAACGCGCACGTGGTGGCGGGCAGCACCGACCTCACGATCAAGCGACCGACCGGCGAGACGTTCTCCGGCCAGGTGGTCGTCTTCGACGACGACCGTGACCTCGCGGTGCTCGACGTCCCCGGGCTCGATGGACCGGCCCTGTCGATCGGCGACGGCCCGCCCGGCACCCAGGGCGCCGTCGTCGGCTACCCCGGCGGCCAGGACGAGCCGCGCCCCGTGCCAGCCTCGATCGAGGACGACCGCCTCGCCGTGGGGCGCGACATCTACGGGCGTGATCGCGTCGAGCGCCGGATCCTGTTCCTCGCCGCGAACCTCGCACAGGGCGACTCTGGCTCGGCGGTGGTGGACGCGAACGGCGTGGTGGTCGGGGTGAGCTTCGCGATCGCGCCGGACCAGCCGGACGTGGCGTACGCGCTGGACGAGCAGGAGCTCCAGGCGGTCCTGCAGCTCCCCCGCGACGACGCGCCCGGACCCTGCGTCTGACCTCCCCCGGGCTCGTCCGGCTGGGAGCATCTCCTGCACCCGCCCGGAGGAAGCACTCACCGTCGGCGCGCGTGTCCGGCACGATGGTCCCCGAGGACCGCTCCCCGGGAGCGTACGAGGACGCGAGACGCGAGGAGCCGGACGTGGACCGTCGGCTGATCGGTCTGGTGAGAGCGATCGCGCGGGATGACCTGCTGGGCGACGAACTGGCACTGCGTGGCGGGGCCGCGCTCCACCTGCTGCACCTCACGGGGCCCGGACCGCGGCGCCCTATCGACCGCCTCGCCTACGCGCGGACGACACTGACCGCGATCGGCCCGGTGTTCGACGCCCTGCGGGCCGCCGCCGCATCGGTGGGACTCGAGGAGGGACGCCACGAGGTCCTCCATGACCTGGCGCACGTCCGGCTCGACGCTCCGGACCGGTCGTTCCGGCTGACGATCAACACCCGCGAGGTCGAGGCATGCCAGACCCCCCTGCGGATCCCGCTTGACGGTGTCGACGTGCTCACGTTCACCGTCGCCGAGCTCGCCGCGACCAAGCTGCGTGCGGCGCTGGAGCGACGGGAGCCTCGCGACCTCTACGACCTGTGGTTGATGGTCGACCAGGCGGGGATGCACCCACGGATGGCCGTCCGCTGCCTGGCTCACTACCTCGAGGAACCGCCCGACGCCGACGCGTTCGCGACGGATCTCGAGGCCAAGCTCGCCGATGGCTCGTTCCGTGCGGGCTTCGCCGAGCTCGCTGGTGACGAGGTCTCCGCCGAGGAGGCAGCGCGACGCCTCATGGCGGAGCTCGGACCCCACCTCTGATCCGGCTCAGCCGCCAGCCTCGGAGCGCGCCACGCGGCCGTCGTGCCGCGCCTCGCGGAGCACCTGGGGGGTGCGGAACCGGGTCGTCGTTGCGAGCACGACCGCGGCTGCGACATCCGGGCTCGTGCGCCATCCCGCGTGGACCGCGAGCGGTCGCACACCGGACCGGGTGCGCACCCAGTAGCCGACGTGCTCGCCGTCACGGAGCAACGGGGTCCGCGTCCCGAACACCTCCCCCGGCTCCACACCCTCGGCGGCCAGCGGTCGGTGCGTGGCACCGACCGTGGGAACGTCGAAGGCGGCGCCGAGGTGCAGCGCGAGCCCCGCACGTCGCGGATGGTCGCGGCCGGTCGCGTCCACGATGATGACCGAGGGCAGCTCGTCCAGCATGCCCAAGGCCGCCGCACGCAGCGCCCCCTCTCGGAGCGCCAGGAGCCCCGGTTCGTACGCCGCGCCGGCCAGCCCCGAGGCGACCGCGGTCACCGTCCGGTTCCCCCGGCGCTTGAAGCCGGCCCCCGCCCACCCCTGGTCCCCGGCCGAACCCGGCCCCTCGACGCCCCGTTCGAAGCACACGTACGACGCACCGACCGTGGACAGCGTGTCGGGAGGCTCCCAGGGCTCGGGTTCGACCGCCCCGAGCGCAGCCTGCAGGTCGTTCAACGCGCCTGCATCGTCCGGCCAAGGATCCTCCCGCAGCCGTTCCCGCAGCGTTCCCATCCCACTCCGACGCTACACACACCCGGGGGCGCTCCCGATCCGTGGCCGCCCCGTTCCGGAGGGCACGCACGGACCGGGAAGACGGTGCCCGAACGGGTACCGGGACCCCGGCCGACGCTTCCTACGGTCGAACCGAAGCGACGAACGGGGCGAGCGTGGACACGATCGACCTCACGAGCCCCGCCTTCGGCAGCGGCGAGCCGATCCCCGAGCGCTACACGGGGGACGGCGCGGACCTGTCGCCGCCGCTGCGTTGGAAGGGTGTGCCCGACGGCGCGGACGTTCTGGCGCTGCTCGTCGAGGACCCCGACGCCCCGGGAGGCACCTTCACGCACTGGGTCGCGGGAGACTTCGACGCGACGATCAACGGCTTCGAGGAGGGCGAGGTCCCCGCGAGCGCCGTCGAAGGCACGAACGACTTCGACGAGACGGGCTACCGGGGTCCGCTCCCGCCCGAGGGCGACGACCCGCACCGCTACTTCTTCCTGTTGCTCGCCGTCAACCAGCCGCTGAACCTCCAACCGGGCGCGACCGCGGACGACCTCCGCGAAGCGCTGGACGGCAAGGCCATCGCCCGAGGCGAGCTGATCGGGACCTACGCCCGCTGATCCCGGTGCTGCAGGTGGGTCACCACGAGCCCCCCGACGTTCACCGCCCCGTGCGCGACCCACGGCACCAGCAGTCCCCCGGTGGCCAGCCGTAGCCCGCACAGCGCGGCGCCTCCGAGCCCGGTGCCGACCACGGCGAGCGCGATCGGCCCGAGCCGCTGACGGACGTCGTTCATGCGGAGGTACTGCCAGGTCGGGGCGACGTGCCACAGACCGAAGGCGAGGCTCGACCCGACGATCGCGGCGGGGGTCGACACCACCTGCATCAGCACCGCGAGCAGCGCCCCCCGGAACGCCAGCTCCTCGAACGCCGCGGTCCCGACGGGGATCCGCAGGGCCGCCCGCTCGATGACCTCCGCGGTGCCCAGACCGGCCACCCGCCGATCGTCCAGCAGCGTGGCGACCCGACCGGACCGTCGGGCCCAGGCCCGGACGGCCACGACGCCGACGACCGCGAGACCGACCAGCACCACCGACAGCGCGACCGCCACCCCCGAGGGGCGATCCAGGCCGAGCGCCGCCGCGTCGACCTCGGCGACCTCGAGCGCGGTCACCGCGACGATCCCGCCCGCACCGATGTTCAGGGTGAGGTAGAGCCGGTCCCGGAGCGGCGCGAGGTTCAGGGCCGTCCCGTAGACGACCAGCCCGACGCCGAGCACGACCGCGGTGGTCACATCGCGTCGCCCGGCCCGAGTCGGGCGATCAACCCGACCAGCAACGACACGCGCGGGACCACCGACCCCAGGTCGAGCCACTCCTCCGGCGAGTGGTCGTCGCCGCCGATCGGGCCGAGCCCGTCGATGACGGGCGTGCCCATCGACGCTGCCGTGTTGGCGTCGGCCGAACCGCCGGAAGCGGCGTGGCCGATGTCGAGCCCGAGCTCGGCGGCCACCTGGCAGGCGAGCTCGGCCAGCCGCTCGATCTCCGGCGTGCGCTCCATGGGCGGGTAGGAGCTCAGTTGCCGGACGGTCGCGGTGGCCCCCTCGATCGTGGTCCGTGCCGCGATCCGCTCGATCCGGGCGACCGCCTCGTGGAAGGCCTCCGTGGTCCACGCCCGGAGGTCGATCTCGAGGTGCGCTTCGGGCGCGATCACGTTGCGTCGGACCCCCGCCCGGAGCACCCCGACGCTGCAGGTGACCCCGGAGGCTGGGTTGTTCAGTTCGGCCAGCGCGATCGTCTTGTGGGCGGCCTCGAGCACGGCGTCGATCCCCTTCTCGGGTTCGACCCCCGCGTGGGCGGCGCGCCCCACGATGTCGATCCGCAGGTCCGCCACCCCCTTCCGCGCGGAGACGATGTCCCCGTTGCGCCGCCCCGCCTCCAGGCACAGCACGACGTCGGCCTCCTTCGCCAGCCGCTGCATCACCTCGAGGCTCCCGGGCGAGGCGATCTCCTCGTCCGGGGACAGGACGAGGACGATCTCGCCGAACCGCTCGACGCCGGCGGCACGCAGCGCGTCGACCGCGGTGAAGCCGGCGACGATCCCGCCCTTGTCGTCGCAGACGCCCGGCCCCAGAGCCCGTGCCCCCTCGACCCGGAACGGCCGGTCACGGGCGGTGCCGACGTCGAACACGGTGTCCATGTGTGCCATGAGGAGGATGCGCGCCCCACCCGATCCTGCGAGGCGCCCCGTCACGATGTCACCCACGCGGCGCCCGTCCGGCAGCTCACCCAGGGGTTCGCGCTCGACCTCCCAGCCGCGGTCCAGGAACCACGCCTGGCAGACGTCCGCGACACGGTTCACGCCCTCCGGGTCCAGCGAGCCGCTGTCGATCGATACGAGCTGCTCGAGGTCGCTCAGGAAGCGCTCGTACCGGTCGGCGACGAACGGGACCAGGGCGGTGGGGTCAGCTGCAACGCTCACGGGTCCTCCTCCGTCGCAGTCTTAGGTGGCCTAAGACAGCTCCTCTCGCGCCGCTCCTCCGTCGCGTCGCTCACGGCCCCCAGGGTAGGAACCGGCGGCGTCTGCCGGTCCGTGCTCGCCGTTGCGGATGCTCGACGCGAGCAGCACCGGCATCACCACGGCCAGGGCCGCACCGGCGAGGAACGTCGTCGGACCTCCCGCTGCCGCGTACAGCGCGCCCGCGACCAACGGTCCGATCGTCTGGCCGGTCCGGGCCGCCCCGACCCACACGGCGACGACGGTCCCGCGGGCCGACGCGGGAGCCGCCGAGGCCGCGACGTCCTGCAGGCCGGGCAGCAGGAACCCCTCGCCCGTCCCCATGACCAGGATCCCGGCCACGACGATCAGCAAGGCGGGGGCGACGCCGACGACGGCGAACGCGACCACGAACAGCGCGGCGGAACCGGTGAGGAGCCGTCGCCGCCCGACGCGTGCCTGCACCCGGCCGATCAGCAGCGCCCCGGCGGTCGAGGTGATCGCCGGAAGGGCCAGCACCAGGCCCCGCTCGGTGGCCGACAGCCCGAACCGCTGCTCGAGGTACAGCGGGAGCACGGTCAGCACGAGCCCGAAGATCAGCATGAACAGGACGACCCCGGCGGACAGCCCGCCGAGGACCACGCGACTGCGCAGGAACGGCCACGCGCCCCGGAGCTGGTCGCGCATCGTGGACACGCCGGTGTCGACCACCGGCAACCGCCGCCACACCCACGCGGCGGTCAGCAAGGCAAGCGGGTAGAGCGCGAACGGGGCCCGGAACCCGGCCAGGTCGGTGAGCACCCCGCCGAGCGGCGGGAACACCGCCAGCGACACCGTGAGGACGGCGGCGTTCCGACCGATCAGCCGGGCACGCTCGTTGCCCTCCCAGTGATCACCGATCGTGACCACCGCGAGGTTGATGAGGCCGGCGGACCCGGCGCCCTGCAACAGCCGCATCACCACGAGGACCCAGAGGTTCGGCGCCAGGCCGGCGAGCCCCCCGGCGATCCCGAAGGTCGCGAGGCACGGGATCAGCACCCGCCGGCGCCCGAAGCGGTCCGCGAGCACCCCCGCGGCCGGGGCGAGCAGGATGCCCGGGGCTGTCGCGCCGGCGAGGACCAGCCCGGAGGCTGACCGCGGCGCCCCGAGCCCGTCGAGGATCTCCGGGATCGAGGGCGTGATGAGGCTGTTCACCGTGATCCCCGTCACGGTGATGGCGAAGATCAGCAGGAGCGGCGGGGTCCCTGTGGGGGCTCCCGCCTCAGCCCGCATCGGTGCGGGCGGTGGTCGTCTCCGGTACCAGCGGCGGGACATCGCCGTCGTCGTCCCCACCTCCACCGAAGAACAGGAGGATCATCAGCAGCGCGATCAGGACCCCGGCGACGACGAACGCCGCGACCCACACCCACCAGGCCGGTCCCTCGCCGTCGTCATCGATGACGGTGATGCGCTCGCGTGGCCCGGTCCCCCCGCCCCCGCTCGCCGCAGCCGGGGTCGCCCCGATCCGCTCCGTCCGGTCCGCCCCGGACATCGCGATGGTCTCGTCGAGCGGGCGGATCGCCCTGGTCGCGTCGTCGTTGCGGCCCTGGCCGGCGACCGGCAGCACCGGCGAGTCACCGGCCTGCAGCCGCTTCAGGTCGGCGCGGAACATCTCCGCGGACGGGTAGCGCTCGTCGGGGTCCTTCTGGAGCGCGTGGAGGACGACGGCGTCGACCTCCGGGGCCAGCCCCTCGACGACCTCCGACGGAGGATCGGGCTGACGGCTCACGTGCTGGTGCAGGACCGCGACCGGCACGTCACCGACGAACGGTGGCCGCCCCGTCAGCATCTCGTACAGGACGCAGCCGAGCGCGTAGATGTCCGCCCGCTCGTCGACCGGTCGGGCCTGGGCCTGCTCCGGGGCGATGTACCGGACCGACCCGAAGATCGTGTCGGTCATCGCCTCGGTGGCGTCGGCGAGGACACGCGCGATCCCGAAGTCGGACACCTTGGCCACGCCGTCCTTCGTGAACAGGATGTTGGACGGCTTGATGTCGCGGTGGACGATCCCCTGATCGTGCGCGGCCTGGAGCGCCCCGGTCACCTGCACGGCCAGGTCCAGGGCGTGGTCGACGTCGACCTGACCGACGTCCTCGACGACCTGATCGAGGCTCGGTCCCTCGACCAGTTCCATCACGATGTAGTGCAGGTCCTCGTCGAGGCCCGTGTCGTAGATCCCGACGATGTTGCGGTGGTTGAGCGAGGCGGCCGCCCGGGCCTCCTGCTGGAACCGGTCGACGAACCGCTCCTCATGCGCGAACGACGGCGGCAGGATCTTGACCGCGACCGCCCGGCCGAGGTTGCCGTCGACGGCCTTGAAGACCTGGGCCATCCCGCCCTGACCGAGCTGCTCCGTCAGCTCGTAGCGGTCGTTCAGCACGCGACCGACGTTGACGATCGGGGTCCCTTCCGTTCCGGTCCGGCCGGCAACGATAGACGCGTCAGCGCCGGCGCCCACGGGCCGGACGCATCTAGCATCCCCACACGACGTCGAGGGAGGACGACGAACGTGGTGGAGGTGGCCCGTCTCCGTCTGGAGATGGCCAACGTGTCGGCGATCCTGTTCTCCTCTGGCGCCACCCTGGTCGTCGCTGGCGCGCTCCTGCCGTCGTGGCCGGGCCAGGACCGTCCGGTGCTCCTGGCAGCCGCGGGGATCGCCTACGTCACCGCGGTGGTGCTCGCCGAGCGCATCGTCGAGAACCTGCTCGCGAACGCGGCGAAGCACAACCCGGCAGGCACGGCGCTGTGGGTCCGGATCCGGGCCGTGGACGGTGGGGCGCTGCTGGCCGTCGAGGATGCCGGGCCGGGCGTGCCCCACGACCTGAAGCGCTCCGTCTTCGAACCGTTCCAGCAGGGCCCCCGATCGACGGACGCGGCCTCACCCGGGACCGGGATCGGACTCGCGCTGGTGGCCCGGTTCGCGGAGCTGCACGGGGGTCGCGCGTGGGTCGACGACCGCGAGGACGGCGGCTCCCGCTTCAACGTCTTCCTGCCCGACGATCCCCCCGACAGCGCGCTGCTGCGTCTGGGCTAGTCGTCGCCTTCGCCGCGCCCCTCGTCCTTCCCTGGGGGACCCCCGCCCTCGGGCCCGCGGCCGTCCCCCTCTTCCTTGTCGTCCTTGTCGTCCTCGCCCCCGCCTTCGTCGGACGGTGGAGCCTGGCGACGCACCGCACCTTCGACCTGGTCGATCGCCGCCAGGATCAGCTCCGCCCGGTCCGGCTGGATCTCACGCTTCGCGGTCAGCTCCTCGACCTTGCGGCGACCCTCGTCGAGCTTCTCGAGCGCCTCCTCGACGTCGCCCTCCCGGAAGCTCTGGAGGGCCTCGTTGCCGAGCTTCCCGAGCTCGTCGGCCGCCTTCTCGGTGACCTCACCCTGGCGTACGCCCTCGTTGACGACGTCGAACAGCGCGAACACCGCTTCCTCGAGGCTCGGGGGTGG
Source organism: Actinomycetota bacterium (assembly GCA_019347855.1). The sequence goes on along the minus strand of JAHWKO010000048.1, from coordinate 7,558 downwards.
CGCGGGGGTCGGTGACGACGCCGGACTCGGGGAGGTGTTGGGCGTCGGCTCCGGGGACGACGCGACCGGGTCCTGGCCGGGCGAGAACACCCTGAGCGCCAGAAGCAGGGCGATCAGCACGACGCCCGCGACCAGCACGAACCCGGTGGTCCGCCAGTCGCGCCCCGCCCCGCCGTCGACCGCATCAGCCGGGCCCGTGCCGCCGTCGTCCGGGTCGCCGTCGGCCGCGTGGGCCGCACCTGCGGCACCTGCGGCACCCGCCGCTGCCACCCCGGCGGGCATCAGGAGGGTGCGGTCCTCGGACGCATCCATCCGGCGCGTCGCCGCCAGGTCGGCCGCGACCGGCGGTTCCCCGCGCGTGACCCGGTCGAGGTCCGCGCGGGCCTCGGCGGCGCTGGGGTACCGGTCCTCGCGATCCTTGGCGAGCATCCGGGCGACCACGGCGTCCAATCCGGCTGGCACCCCGTCGCGGCGGGTGGAGGGGGGCTCGATCTCGCCGTGCAGGTGCTGGTACACGATCGAGAGGGGCTCGCTGCCGGTGAACGGCGCCTCGCCGACGAGCATGGAGTAGACCACGCAGCCGAGCGCGTACAGGTCCGCTCGTTCGTCGACGTCCTCGCCCCGTGCCTGCTCGGGCGAGAGGTACGGGGCGGACCCGTACACCGAACCGGTCTGCGTCATCGTCGCCCCGGCCGTGGCCAGGGCGATCCCGAAGTCGGTGACCTTCACGGTCCCCGACCGGTCGAACATGATGTTGCCCGGCTTGATGTCACGGTGGACCAGGCCAGCCTCGTGGGCGGCGGCGAGCCCGTCACAGACCTGCCGGGTGATGTCGATCACCTCGTCGGCAGGCAGCGGTCCCCGCTCGGCGATCACGTCCTCGAGGGTCGGCCCCTCGACCAGCTCCATGACGATGTAGTGGGAGCCGCCGTCGGAACCGGTGTCGTGGACCGCGACGATGTGTGGATCGTTCAGGGACGCGGCGGCACGAGCCTCGCGCTCGAAGCGCCGCACGAAGGCGTCGTCCGTCGCGCGGTTCTCGGGCAGGATCTTGATCGCGACGTCACGGCCCAGGGTTCTATCGGTCGCACGGTGCACCTCGGCCATCCCGCCCCGACCGAGCAGCTCGGTGAGCGCGTAACGGTCGGAGAGGACGCGTCCGGGTTCCATGCACCTCCCTCTCCACCCGTGCGGGTGCAGCTACGAGCGCCTCGCGTCGTCGCTGCACCCGTAGCCGCGGGTCAGGCCTCGAGGCGCTCGAGCTCGTAGTCCCCGTCACGTTGTGTGATCAGGACGCCCTCGCCCTTGCCGAGGGGTGCGACCTGTTGGCCGCTCAGACCGTACACGGCGGCCTCACTGGTCGGACTGTGCCCGACAGCCAGGGCCCTACCGTCCTCGTCGAGCGAGTCGAACAGGCGTCGCAGCGCCCCGGACAGCTGCTTCGCCTCGGTCTGGACGAAGTCCGGGTCCGCCTCCTCGAACGCGGACAGCTCGCCGCTGCCCGTCTCGGAGTAGATCTCGCGCCAGCGGTCCTCGTTGTCCGACCGCAGATCGGTGTCGACGATCACGCCGCGGTCGACCGGCAGGCCGAGCGCCGCGATGAAGCACGCGGCGGTCTGGGTCGCCCGCTGGGCGCCGGTGGAGACGACGACCTCGTAGTCGCCAGCCAGGTCGTCGCCGATCTGCAGCGCGGCTGCGACACCCTCGTCCGTGAGGACGTCTCCGTCGTTGTCGGTGTGTCGGCGCAGTTCGATCTGCTTGACCATGTGCTCCCCTTCCCGGGTCTGTCAGTAGCCTGCCGCCGATGACCGTCCGGCGCAGCGCTTCCCCCTCGACGAACGTCGGCCAGCTCGCACGCCCCGTGGTGTACGGAGGGCTCGCGCTCGGGGTCGTCGCGGTGTCGTCGGCCGCCGTGCTGATCCGACTCGCGGACGCCCACCCGCTGGCCGTGTCGTTCTGGCGGTGCTTCGGAGGTGCGGCCGCGCTGGCGCCGTTCGCCCTGCGTGCCAGGCGTGGCGCCCCGGCGCTGGACCGGTCCCAACGGCGACAGATCGTCGGGGCCGGGTTGTTCCTGGCGCTGCACTTCGCCCTCTGGATCGGGTCACTCGAGCTCACGACCGTCGCCTCGTCGGTGACGCTCGTCACGATGTCGCCGATCTTCGTGGGGATCGGATCCGCGTGGTTCCTGCGCGAATCCCCACGGCGCCGCACCTGGGTGGGGATGGCGGTGACGATCGTCGGTGCCATCGTGATCGGCGCGGCCGACCTCGCCGACGTCTCGCTCGGCCCCCGGGCGCTGCTCGGGGACGCGATGGCGTTCGGGGGCGCGGTGGCGGTGACGGGCTACCTCCTGGCTGGCCGTGCCGCCCGGCGACGGCTCCCGCTGACCGTGTACGCCGCGGGTGTCTACGGCGTCGGGGCGGCGGTGCTCCTGCCGGTCTGCCTGCTCGTGGGCGCGGACCTGGGGGGCTACGACGCGGGGACGTGGCTGGCGCTGGCCGGGCTGATCGTCGGGCCGCAGCTCCTCGGTCACACGGTGTTCAACGGGCTGCTGTCGACCGTCACCGCCACCGTCGTGTCGATCGTGGTGCTCGCCGAACCGCTCGGCGCCACGCTTCTGGCGTGGGTCGTGCTCGACGAGCTGCCCACGGCCCTGTTCTGGGTGGGGGCGCCGTTGATCCTGGTCGGCGTCGCGTACGCGACGACGGGGCGCGGACGCTCGCGGCGCCAGCCCGCAACCTAGAGTGGGCGCGAGGCAGGCCCGGCCACAGGAGCGACAGCGTGAGCGCAACCCACACCGAGCACGGCACGATCGAGATCCCCGAGGCGCCGCACCAGATCCCCGCCACCTCCAAGGAGGACATCGACAAGGCGATCGCGGCGGTCGCGGCGCAGAAGGATGCCTGGGCGGTGCTCGACATCCCCACCCGCGTCCGGATCCTCGACCAGCTGGTCGAGGACACCCTCCCGCACGTCGAGGAGTGGGTCGAGCGCGACAACGCGGTCAAGCGCATCCCGGAGGGCTCGCCCAGCACCGGTGAGGGATGGACCAACGGCCCGTGGATCCTGCTCCGTGGCCTGCGACTGCTCAAGGAGTCGCTCGAGCAGATCGAGCGGACGGGACGCCCCGCGCTGCCCTCCACCCCGACGACGCGCCCCGACGGCCAGGTCGTGGTCGAGGTGTTCCCGCGTGACTTCCTCGAATCCGCGATCTTCCCCGGGTTCAGCGCGGAGGTGTGGCTCCAGCCCCACGTGAGCCTCGCGGACCTCGAGGAGGAGCACGCCGCCGCGTACCGCGGCGACCCGGCGCAGCGTGGGGGCGACGTATCCCTGGTCCTGGGTGCCGGGAACGTGTCGGCGATCCCGGCGATGGACGCGATCTCGAAGCTGTTCCTGGAGCACCAGGTCGTCGTGCTCAAGATGAACCCCGTCAACGAGCACGTGGGACCCGTGTTCGAGAAGGCGCTGCGAGCGCTGATCGATCGGGACTTCCTGCGGATCGTCTACGGCGGCGCCGATGAGGGCATGTACCTCACGGACCACGACGGCATCGACGTGCTCCACATGACCGGCTCGGACAAGACGTTCGAAGCGATCGTGTTCGGACCGGGCGAGGAGGGCCAACGGCGCAAGGAGAACCGCGAGGAGCCCAGACTGGACAAGCCGATCACCGCGGAGCTCGGCAACGTCACGCCCGTCATCGTCGTCCCCGGTCCGTGGTCGGACAAGGACCTCGACTTCCACGGCGAGAACATCGTGACCGGGCTGATCAACAACGTCGGCTTCAACTGCATCGCGAACCGGGTGGTCATCACGCACCGCAACTGGGCGAGGCGGCGGGACCTGATGGACGCCGTCCGCAAGTACCTGGCCCTGGCCCCCGACCGCTACGCGTACTACCCCGGCGCGGAGGACCGGTGGGAACGTTTCGTCGAGGAGCATCCCGAAGCGGAACGGTTCGGGGCGCACGCCGAGGGCTGCCTGCCCCGGACGTTGATCCCCGCGATCGACCCCGACCACGAGGACGACATCGCGTTCAACACCGAGGCCTTCGCGCCGATCATGGCAGAGACCGCGCTCGACGCGCCGCGGTCGGTCCCGGCGTTCATCGAACGGGCCGTGCGGTTCTGCAACGAGCGGCTGTGGGGGACGCTCGCCGCGACGATCATCGTGCACCCGCGGTCGATGAAGGATCCGCAGATCGCCGAGGCGGTCGAGCGCGCGGTCGCTGACCTGCGGTACGGCACGATCGGTGTCAACCACTGGCCGGGCCTCGCGTACTCGATGGGGACCACCACGTGGGGCGCGTTCCCCGGGCACGACATCTACGACATCCAGTCGGGGATCGGGCACGTGCACAACTTCCTGATGCTCCCCGACCCCGAGAAATCGGTGCTGCGCGGACCGTTCCGGACCCCGACGAAGCTGCCGTGGTTCGTGACCCACGGGCGCTCCCACGAGGTCGTGCAGAAGCTGACGCGGTTCGACGCCGATCCCTCGATCGGCAAGCTGCCGAGCATCGCGTGGTCGGCGATGCGGCCGTAGTGCTCGGGTCCGACACACGGATGGGGCGACGAGGGGAGCAACGGTGAACGACGAGCTGCCGCAGTTCGGCAACTTCCAGCACGAGATCTACCTGGCGGGGATCGAGGGCGTCGTCCCCGACCTGCCCGTGTCCTACGAGGCGCTGGTCGAACGCGCCTGGGAGGAGCTGGACAGCGGGGCGTTCGGGTACGTCCGCGGGGGCGCGGCGACCGAGGACTCGATGCGCGCCAACCGCGAGTCCTTCCGTCGCTGGCGGATCGTCCCACGGATGCTCCGCGACGTCGGGACCCGCGACCTGCGCACCGAGCTGTTCGGCCGCACCTACGACTCGCCGGTGCTGCTCGCCCCGATCGGCGTGCAGTCGATCGTGCACGGCGAGGCCGAGGTCGCCGTGGGGCGCGCCGCCGCTGGCCTGGGCGTGCCGATGGTCCTGTCGACCGTCTCCTCGTACTCGATGGAGGAGGTCGCCTCCGAGATGGGCGACGGCCCGCGCTGGTTCCAGCTCTACTGGCCGGCCGAGCGCGACCTCACGAAGAGCCTGATCTCCCGGGCGGAGGAAGCGGGGTACGGGGCGCTCATGGTCACCCTCGACACGCGGACGATCGCGTGGCGCCCACGGGACCTGTCACAGGCCTACCTGCCGTTCCTCCACGCCGAGGGCATCGCCAACTACACCTCCGACCCGGTGTTCCTCGAGGGCAAGCCCGACCTCGAGGACGATGAGCAGGCCACGGTGCTGCGCTGGCTCCAGGTGTACTCGGACCTCTCCCAGACCTGGGAGGACCTCGAGTGGCTGTGCGAACAGACCGACCTGCCGATCCTCGTCAAGGGGGTCCTGCACCCGGATGACGCGCGACGTGCGGTGGACGTCGGGGTGTCCGGGATCGCGGTCTCGAACCACGGGGGCCGCCAGGTCGACGGGGCGATCGGGGCGCTGGACGCCCTTCCGGGGATCGTCGAGGAGGTCGGCGACGAGACCACCATCACCTTCGACTCCGGCATCCGGTCCGGGGCGGACATGGTGAAGGCGCTGGCGCTCGGGGCGGACGCCGTGATGATCGGTCGCCCCTACGTGTGGGGGCTCGGGCTCGCCGGTGACGACGGCGTGCGGCACGTCCTGCGCTGGCTGCTCGCCGACCTCGACCTCACGATGTCGATGTCCGGCTTCGCGAGCCTCGACGACCTCTCCCCCGACGTCCTGGTCCGCATCTGACGTCGAGTGTCCGGAGGGTCCAGCTGGTTGGACTCAGCGGACACTCGATGCGGGTCAGCCCGGGTTGTCCTCGCGGACGATGCGGCGGAGCTCGTCGAGGACCTCCTCGACCGGCGGGTAGTCCCCGATCGCGGACCCGTCGTAGAGGTAACGCAGCCGTGAGTCCGCATCGATGATCGCGACCCCCGGCAGCTGGTTGGTCCCGGAGGGCTTGCCCTGCATCACCCCATGCGCGAAGCCGCGCGCGTACTCGCGGATCAGCGTCCAGAGTTTCGCGGGCTCCAGGAGCTCCTTGGGCTGGTACCGACGGATGCCGAGCGCTTTGTAGAGGTTGCCGCGAGGGTCGACGAGACACGGGTAGGGCACCCATCGGGACTCGAGCCGCTCGGCCTGCTCGCGGGAGGTACGACCGACCGCGACGACGCCAGCGCCCAGCGCCTCGATCTCGTCACGTGCCTTCGCCAACTGCGAGAGGAACCGTTTGCAGGGCACTCACCCGAAGTAGCGCATGCACTGCACGATCGTGGGGCGATCGAGGTACCGCTGGAGCGTCACCTCCTCACCCGACGAGTCACGCAACGTGACCAGGGGAACGGGCTCGCCGACCCCGATGGTCACGACAGGATCTCCAGCGCCTTCTCGTGATCGTCGGTCGCGAACACGGCACGGTTGTCTGTCGCGAGGTAGGCCTGCTCGATGTTCACACCGCCGTCGGCGAGCTTCTCGCACATCTCGCCGAGGGCGCCGGGGCGGTCCTCGATGGGGAGCACCACCACGTTGCGGGCGGCACGGACGTCGAAGCCGGCCTCAGCGAGCGCCTCGCGCGCCTCCTCGGCGTCCTCGACGAGGATGTGCACGATGCCCTTGCCCTGTCCGGTGAAGGCACTCAGCCCCTGGATGTTGATGTCGTGGTCACCGCACGCCTTGCCAAGCCGGGCGAGCACGCCGGGCTGGTCGTCGGGGATGAGGACGAAGTCCTTGAAGTCCATGGGGTATCCGTTCCTGGCCGGGGCCGGTCGTGTCACACCTAGCACCGATACTAGTGACGTGGCGGGGAACAGGGAGGGGCGGGTCAGGACGTGGCATGGGGTACCGAGGGAAGCTGCAGGAACGGCAGCGGGCACGCGAGCTGCGGGCACAGGCGTGGACGCTGCAGGAGATCGCCGACGAACTGGACGTGAGCAGGAGCTCCGTCAGCGTCTGGGTCCGCGACGTCCAGTTCACTCCCAAGCCCCGGAAACGCACTGCGCGGTTCACGAGCGGTCCGGACAAGCTCCGCCGACGGAAGCTCGATCAGATCCAACGACTCTTGGACGAAGGTGACGAGCGCATCGGTGGGATGTCGGAACGCGACCTGCTCATCGCCGGCGTGGCGCTGTACGCGGGCGAAGGAGGCAAGACCGACGGGAGGGTCGACTTCGCGAACAGCGACCCGCGTTTCATCGCGTTCTTCTGCGAGTGGCTCCGACGATTCTTCACCGTCGATGAGTCACGGTTGCGTGTGTACCTGTACCTCCATGCGGGACTGGACCTCGCTGCTGCCAACGCGTACTGGTCAGAGGTGACACGGATCCCCCTGGACCAGTTCGGCAAGCCGTACCGAGCTGAGCCAGACGGCGGCATCCGAACCACGAAGCACCAGTACGGTTGCCCCCGGATCTCGTACTGCTGCAGTGAGACACACCGCGCCATCATGGGGCTCGTCCACGGTCTATTGAACTCCGTTCCCCTCCCGGTCGACTTACCCCAGGAGTTCGGGCCGTTCTACGGGGTCTGATACCTTCGTGGGCCCGTTCAGAT
>JAHWKO010000047.1 GCA_019347855.1 Actinomycetota bacterium | reverse complement strand
TTCGTCGAGTCGTTCGTAGGCGACCCGGACCAGCTCCTGGACGTCGTCCTTGAACATCAGGTCGCGTCGGGATGCCGACGACAGGTCGCGGCTCACGACGGTTCCACCTCCCCGGACGGGTCGCTCTCCAGCTGGTGCAGGAAGGTGGTCAGGCGTCCCTCGACGTCGTCGGGCAGTCGCGGTCGTGCGGCATCCTCGAGGAACCCACGCAGCTCCTCGGCGAACTCCAGCTCCCCGCAGCACCGGCGGCAGAACGCCAGGTGCTGCTCGACCTGCGCCCGCTTGTCGTCCGTCAGCTCGTGCTCGAGGTAGTGCCAGAGCTGTTCGACAGCTTCGCTACAGGCGATCACGGTGCCGCTCCTTCCAACCGCCGCAGCAGGCCGCGTTCCTGGGCGTAGGTCCACAGCTCCCGCTCGAACGACTTCCGGCCGCGGTGCAGCCAGGACAGCACGGTGTTCTGCGGTACGTCGAACATGTCGGCCACCTCCCTCGTCGTGTACCCCTCCATGTGGACGAGGACGAGCGGCGCCCGGTACAGCGGCTTCAGGCGTCCGAGGACCGCCCACACGTCCGCGATCTCGAACGTCGAGAGGAAGTCGAGGTGGAGGCTGTCGGAGTAGGGCAGCGGATCCTCGATCGCCAGCGTCCGGTACAGCGAGTAGCCCTCGAGACCCTCGAGGTCCTCGAGCGGCTCCTCGTTCGGACCACGCCCCACGCTGCGCAGGTGGTCGCGGCAGCAGTTGACGAGGATCGCCCGTAGCCAGGCGGGGAAGGCCTGGACGTCCTGGAGCTGCCCGTAGGCGCGGTACGCCTTGAGCAGCGCCTTCTGGACGAGGTCCTCAGAGGCCTCGGGGTCGCTCACCAGTCGACGCGCGAGGGAGTAGAGCCAGGGGAGGTGGGGCTCCGCCACCTCCCCGAAGCTCGCCCGCTCGGTCGACATGGGGCGTGCCGCGAGCGTGCTCACGCGTGGTCCGCCGTCACACGACGTCGAGGGACGTCTTCACCGGAACGGGCGCCGCGAGGGTGTCCCGGACGGGCGACGTGTCCTGTCCGTACTGGCACAGCTCGCGCAGCTCCTCCGGGCTCGTGTTGGGGCTGGAGATCGTGCCCTTGACACGGATCTCCGTGAACCCGGCTCGGGGACCATCCAACCCCAGGAAGGGACCGACATCCAGGTCTCCCTCGATCTCGTAATCCATCCGGGAGATCTCGATCCCACGTGCGGCCGCGTTGGCGATGTAGCCAACGGCGTAGCAGAACCCCAGTGCCTGCAGTACGAGCTCCACCGCGTTCGGGCCCTGGTTGGTGCCGAGCAGCACGGGTGGCTCGTCACCCTCCAAGCGGAACGGCTGCTGACGAGACTCGTCCTCCTCGCCCGCGTGGAGGAACCGGCCGATCTCGCCGACGTTGTGGGTGCCGTCCTTCCAGGAGCTGGACGCCCGGAACGTGAAGGAGCCGACGTTGGCGTCCCCCTTCACCGCCTCGATCGTGCCCAGCAGTTGGTCGACGTCGATGCCGTTACGGACGGTCGTGGTCTCGGTCATGGGCTGCTCCTTGGCTCGGTTCCACATCAAGGACGTCACGGACGCCGCAGCTATTGCAGCGCGAGACCGCCCGGTCTCCTCAGGTCCGTTCGCTGATCTCGAACAGGTGGCCGTCCGGGTCGCGGAAGAACGTCCGGACGGCATCCGGCGAGTAGCGTTCCGCCATCACCACACACGGATCGGAGGTGCCCGTGAGCGACCGTCCGGAGCCGCCCGTCGCCGGGGACGACGTTGCCACGATGGTCGGGAGCCTGAAACGGCAGCGCGCGACGTTCGCGTGGAAGTGCGCGGGCATCGACGAGCACGGGCTGCAGGCGACGGTCGGAGCGTCATCGTTGACCCTCGGCGGGTTGCTGCTGCACCTCGCCATGGTCGAGGACGTGTACTTCTCGGCACGGCTCGGCGGGACCGATCTGCACGATCTGTGGCCGGACGCGGACCTGGAGGATCCCGACTGGGAGTGGCACGCGTTCACCGCCCACACAGCCGACGAGCTGCTGGCGCTCTGGCAGCAGGCGGTCAGACGGTCCCGGGCGGTGCTCGAGGAGCTGCTGGACGGCGGCGGCCTCGACCAGCTCGCCCGGTACGGGACGTGGGACGAGCCGCCGTCGATCCGGCGCATCCTGGCGGACCTGATCGAGGAGTACGCCCGACACGTCGGTCACGCCGACCTGATCCGTGAGGCGGTGGACGGGTCGACCGGGGAGGACCCGCCGGCGGACCTGCCCGGCTACCCCCGTTAGCTCGGCAGGTTCGCCTCGATCTGCTCGACGATCGCGTCGTCCTCCGGCTGCACCTGCGGGGCGAACCTCGCCACGACCTCGCCGTCCGGGGAGACCAGGAACTTCTCGAAGTTCCAGCGGATGTCGCCGCTGTGGCCGTCGGCGTCGGCGACCGGGGCCAGCTCCTCGTAGATCGGGTGACGGTCGTCGCCGTTCACCTCGATCTTCTCGAACAGCGGGAAGGTCACGCCGTACGTGGTCGAGCAGAACTCCGCGATCTCCTCGGGCGTGCCCGGCTCCTGCCCGTAGAACTGGTTGCTCGGGAACCCAAGCACGGTGAAGCCACGGTCGGCGTAGCGCTCGTGGAGACGCTCGAGCCCCTCGTACTGGGGCGTGAGGCCGCACTTCGACGCGACGTTGACGAGCAGGAGCGCGGCGCCCTCGTACTCGGCGAGGCTGGACGGTTCGCCGTCTAGCGTCGCGATCTTGTGGTCGTAGATCGACATACGTACCTCGGAGGTAGGCCCTCCCAGGGTAACCAACCCCGGACTAGTACCTGCGGGGGAGATCGCGCGGGACGGCTTCAGTGCCTGCCACCCCCTCGCCGACACCTGGGTGAGGGAGGATCCGTTGGACCGAGATGGGGGACGCCGGCGATCGCGTGGCCGCGTCGTGCTCGCGGGGCTCGCGCTCGTTGCGATGGCGGCCTGCGCCGGCAGCCCGGCTGCGATCGATGGGGGCGTGGCTGCCGAGCGGACCGAGGCGGTGGTCCGGCCGCCGACCGCCGCGGTCTCGACCCCTGCCGGGGTGGCCTCAGCATCGGAGCAGGAGACCGCCTCGGAACCGTCGCCGGGTCCGAGCACAACCGAACCGGCACGCTCGGAAGGCGTACCGGCCGCCGCGCAGCCCGCGGTCGTCGAGCGGATCGTCGACGGGGACACGTTCTGGGTCCGGGTCGACGCGGCCGGCTCGGGACCGCTCCCGGCCGGGGCGACACACAAGATCCGGCTGCTCGAGTACGACAGCCCCGAGGCCACGAGCTCGACCGAGTGCTTCGGCCCGGAGGCCACGCAGCGGCTCGCCAGCCTCACGCCGGTCGGAAGCGGGGTGTGGCTCGAGGCCGACGACGAGGACACCGACCGCTACGGCAGGTTCCTCCGGTACGTGTGGCTCGCCGACGGGACGATGGTGAACCTCGTCATGGTCCGGGAGGGGTTCGGTGAGGCCGTGCTGTACGAACCCAACGACGCCCACATCGAGCTCCTGCGTGCCGCGGAGGAGGAGGCGCGTGCAGCCGGATCGGGGATGTGGGGCGCGCCGTGCGCCTACGACGCTCCGGCACACGCGTCTGCTCCGCCACACGCGTCTGCTCCGCCACCTGCCGAGGAGACCTCTACCTCGCCGTCATCCGGCGGGAGCTGTGATCCCTCGTACCCGGACGTGTGCATCCCGCCGAAGTCGGAGGTCGGCGACCTGGACTGTGGGGACATCTCGCACCGACGGTTCCGGGTCCTGCCGCCTGACCCGCACGGGTTCGACGGCAACGACAACGACGGGTTGGGCTGCGAGTCCTGAGCGGTCACGGCTCCAGGTGCTCGAGGAAGTGGTGGCTGGAGATGTGCATCCCCTCGCGCATGTAGAAGCGGTGCGCCCCGTGCCGCTGCACGCCGGAGTCCAGGTGCAACGCCGCGCATCCCGCGTCCCGGGCCACGGTCCGCAGATGATCCAGCAGCAGCGCCCCGAACCCGGCCGACCGGTCGACGTCCGAGGTCACCAGGTCCTCGACGTAGAGGTTGCGACCCAGGTGCATGTTGACGCCTATCCGCCAGCCGGCGACCGCCCGGCAGCGCCCGTCCCGGAACGCCGCGGTGACGCGGTAGCCGAGCGGATGCGACTCCTCGTAGATCGCGTCCATCTCCGACGGGTCGCGGTGGGGGCGTAGCTCCGACATCACCGCCCACGCGTCGGAGAGCCGCGGATCGTCCGGTGAGAGCGCTACGACCTCGACCTCACCCATGGCGATCGCCGTGGTCAGCGAGGATGTCGCGGAGCGAACGGGGCGGATGGCCGGTGACCCGTGCCACGTCATCGGTCACCTCGGCCAGGTCGCCGGCGGCGATCGCGGTGTAGGTGGTCACCCATGCCTCGACCTGCCAGTCCGGCGCACCGTAGATGGCGCGCGAGTCGTACGCCTCCTCGACCGTCTCCTGGTGGTAGCGGAACGACCGGTCGAGCACCTGGCTCATGATCGCCGACGCCTCTGCGAGCGTGAACGAGTCTGGACCCGTCAGTCGGTAGGTGGTGGACGCGTGCGGCCCGATGTCGAGGAGCACCTCAGCGGCCACGTCGGCCACGTCGTCGATCGCGACGGCGGCGACGCGACCGTCGCCTGCGGGCCCCCGGATGACGCCGTCGTCCCCGGCCATGAACGGGAAGAAGTCGAGGTAGAGGTTGTCGCGGAGGAAGGTCCAGGTGAGGCCGCGTTCGCGGATGTGCTGCTCGGTGGCCCAGTGATCACGTCCGAGGGTGAACGTCGAGTCCGGGGCGGCTCCGTAGAACGACAGGTAAACGATCCGAACCACGCCGGCGTCTGCTGCGGCGTCGACGAACGTCCGGTGCTGCTCGACCCGGTCGTGGGCCTCGGAGCCAGACACCATGAACAGCGTCTCGATCCCGTCGAGTGCGGCTCGCGAGGCGGCAGCCTCTGCGTAGTCGGCAACCGCGATCTCGGTGTTGGCGAGCTCCGGCGCCCGCTCCGGGTCACGCACGATCAGGCGTTGCTCGACGCCAGCATCTGCGAGGCGTCGCGCGACCCGGCCGCCGACGCGTCCCGTGGCTCCCGTGACCGCGAGCGTCGTCATGCGGACCTCCTCAACCCGGGCGCTGGACGCCGCGCGTGGGGGGAGCGGGGCGTCGGAGCACGTGCCAACCGGCGGCGGCGAACAGCAGCGACGCGGCGACCTCGGAGATCGCTGCGGCCCAGGTGATGGGTTCCGCCCCGTTCGTCACGAACGAGTCGCTGAACACGCTCCATTCGGGCAGGAGGTGGGACGCGGCAGCGCCCAGTCCGAGGGCGGCGCCTGCCACGACCGCAGCGAGCGGGGCGTGTTCGTGACCGACCGCGACGAGCGCGATCGCCACGATGGACACGATCCCCAGCACGACGCCTCCCAAAAGCACGTACGGCGTGATGGTGTCGACGCCGCGGCGGAAGTGATCCCCGTTGTGGAACAGGAAGGCGAGGGTGAAGACGACCGCGGTCACCCGGAACGCACGAGCACCCCTCACCGCCATCCCTTCTGCCGAGACCGGGACACCTGCCTCGTCACCGGGATACTAGGAGTCCAGCGCGCCAGGACGTTCGCCGGGAGAGGGAGGGATCACCGTGATGGAGGTCACGTCGAGCCTCGAGGTCGACCGGCCGGCGGACGAGGTGTTCGCGTTCATCGCGGACGTCGAGAACAACCCCACGTGGCAGCAGGGGATGCGTTCGTGCCGGTGGGTGACCGAGCAGCCGATCGAGAAGGGGTCGGTCTACGAGCAGGAAGCGGTGTTCCTCGGCAAGACGATCACGTCGACGTTCGAGGTGGTCCACCTGCAGCCGGGACGGTCGATCACGATCCAGACCGTCGAGTCCACCTTCCCGATCCGGGTGACCCGTTCGGTCGAGCCGATGGACGACGGACGCAGTCGGGTGTCGGCGAGGGTCGGCGGTGAGCCGTCGAGCGTGTTCAAGGTGTTCACGCCGCTGCTGCGGTGGATGGTCCAGCGTTCGGTGCGGAGCGACTACCGGAGACTGCGGTCGCTCCTCGAGGACCCCCGATCGTGAACACCTGTGTGTCACGAAGGTGATCGCCACCGTTCACGATCCCGGAGGCACCGCTCTCGAGGGATGTCGTACGACTACGGTGTTTCCCATGGACAGCGTCCCATGATCACCGGCCTGATCCCGTCGGAGGACCGGTGACGGTCGAGGAGCTCACCCCGACCGCGGACGTGCACGTGCTGGTCGACGGGTACGCGCGCGATCGCGGCGCCTACGTGGCGTCGACGTGCACCCTGATCTCGGACGGCGACACCCGCATCGTCGCCGACCCCGGACTCGTCGCCGACCGGCAGCAGATCCTGGGTCCGCTCGAGGAGCTCGGGATCGACCCAGCCGACGTGACCGACGTGACGCTCAGCCACCACCACCCCGACCACACGGTCAACGTGGCGCTGTTCCCCCACGCACGGGTGCACGACCACTGGGCGGTCTACGAGGGCGACCGCTGGGACTCTCGCCCCGCCGAGGGGGTCACGTTGGCGCCGTCGGTGATGCTCCTCGAGACTCCGGGCCACACCCCGCAGGACATGAGCGTCGTGGCGTCGACGCCCGACGGGCTGACCGTCCTCACCCACAGCTGGTGGTACGAGGCGGGCCCGCCGGAGGATCCGTTCGGGGACCAGGCGCAGCTCGAGGCGAGCCGTGAGCGGATCCTCTCGTTGCCCGGCCTCGTGCGGATCATCCCCGGTCACGGACCACCGTTCGCCCCGCCGAGCTGACCGCGACCGAACCTTGCGGGCGACTCATCCGTCGAACACGGTGACGGCGCGGGATGGACGCATCTCGCCGTCGTGAGCGACGATGATGTCGGGGCGAGCGGTCGAGGACGACAACGTGCAGGAGACGGACCCCGCGGCGGTGCGGGCGGCGGCCGCCGGCGACCTCGATGCGTTCGAGGAACTCGTCCGCGCCTACCAGGAGCCGCTGTGGCGCTTCCTCGTGGGGCTCGTCGGCGACCGCGCGCTCGCGGAGGACCTCGCCCAGGACACGTTCCTCCGCGCCTACCGCAACCTCGACGGGTTCCAGTTCCGCTCGCGGTTCTCGACGTGGCTGTTCACGATCGCCCGCAACGCCGCCACCGACGCGCTCCGCTCGCGAGCCAGTCGCCGGCGCGCGCTCGATCGGCTCGCGCGCAGACCGACCGACGACGGTCCCGACCCGGCGTTGGCTCCCGCCATGGAGGAAGCCCTGGCGACCCTGTCGCACAGGCTGCGCGAGGCGATCGTCCTCGTCGAGGTCGCCGGGTTCACCTGCAAGGACGCCGGCGAGATCCTGGGCGTCGCGGAGGGCACGATCAAGAGCCGCCTGTACTACGCGCGACGGGACCTGGCGGCGTGGTTCTCCGAGGGGGAGGAGGTAGCCGATGACGGGATGTGACGTCGCCCAGCGGCTGGCCTCCGACGCCCTCGACGACCCGCTCGAGACGGACCAGCGCGAGATCCTGGACGAGCACCTGCGCGATTGCCCGGCGTGCCGTCGGTTCGTCGACGACCTGTCGTCGCTGCGTCGCCAGCTGCGGGTCAGCTCGGTCGGACGGGTCCCCGACATCGCCGGTGCCGTGCGCGCCCGGTTGGAGGACGGGGATGTGCGCGCGTCGCGGTCGGGGCGCAGGTGGCGGCCGCACCTCGCACGGGCCGCCGCGGTGCTCCTCGTGGGGGGCGTGCTCGGGGCGCTGGTCGCCGGGGTGCTGGGGTCCCCGGTCGTGCTGGCGGACACGATCGGTGAGCGGATGCTGCGCTCGCAGGCAGCGATCGGGTCGCTGTCGGCCCGCGTCACCATCACGGAGCACGGGTGGCACCCGGAGGTCGACACCCGCCGGTTCGAGGGGCGGCTCGTGTACGCCTCGCCGGACCGTCTGGCGCTGACCGTCGACGACCGGACGAGCTACCCCGACGGACGGTGGCGTCCCAACGACGTGACCGTGGCGATCGGCCCCGACCGGATCCTGCGCCGTGGTCCCGCTCCCTGCCCGGTCGCGGCGCTGCCGACCTGCACGCCCCCGCAGCCGCGCACCGAGGTCGTCGACGACCCCGAGCCGTTCAGCGTCCCCAACCTCGCCCCGCTCGACCTCATCGTCCCGACCGGCAGCTTCGGTCCCGACGAGCCGGTCACCACGATCGACGATCACCCGGTCGACGGACGGGCGACCGTCGCGGTCGAGGTCACGGCTGCCCAGGTCGACGGCCTGCTCACGACGCTCCTCGGGACCGGGAACTGGCGACGGGTCCACCCGACCGACCGGGTGCGGCTGTGGCTGGACGAGGAGTGGCTCGTGCCGCTGGAGGTCGAGGTGCTGGCCGGCTCGGGGCTCGAGCGCGGGCGGTGGGCGTCGGTCCACGGGTACGAGGACGAGCCAGGCGAGCGGATCCTCCGGGTGATCACGAGCGACCTCGCCGTGAACGGGGGTGTCCGCGTCACCGCCCCCGAGCTGGAGGGCGACCCCGACCAGCGCACGGACGGTGGGTTCCGGTCGTTCGCCCCCGACGCGGTGGAGGTCCCGAAGCCTGGGTGGTTGCCCTCGGGGATGGAGCCGCACGCCGCTGGGATCGTCGGCGAGGGCATCCACGTGCGCACCTGGACCGACGGTCGCGCGTGGCTGAAGATCCGCGCCACCTCGACCTGGGACGCGCAGCGACTGTTCGGGCGCGTCGGTCCCGTCGTGCGACGGTCCGAGGCCGACGGGAGCGTCCTCTACACGTCGGCCGACGGAGCGACCGTCGGGCTGCACGGGGACCGCGCCGACGTCGCGGTCACCGGCAGTCTGTCCGCCGAGGACCTGCAGCGGGTCGCCGCGTCCCTGCCGATCCAGGGCCAGGCCGTCCCCGCCGACTGGCAGGAGGCTGCGACGCTCCGCCTCGATGAGGCGGCCCGCATCGTGCCGGACCTGCTGGTCCCCCCCGACGACCCCGGGTTCCACGCCCCGGCCGCGCGGCGGGTCGCGAAGGGCGTGTCGCTGACCGTCGCCGGGTCGGGTGCCCGCGGGTACGAGCTGCTGCAGCTCCCGGGTGACGTCCTGACCCCGCCGACCGGGGCCGACGTGCTGGTCGTCGCGGTGCGAGGGACCTCGGCCAGGTACACAGCAGGCACAGGCGAGCTCGAGTGGACCGAGGACGGCCGCGTCACCGTGCTGCGCAGCGACACGCTGCCCCTCGCCGAGCTGATCGCCATCGCCGACTCGCTACGCACCCACCCGTGACCGCCCGGCACAGGTGGTGGACCATCCCGCTGGCCGTCCTGGGGATCGTGGCCGGGGCGATGGTGACCCTGGCCGCGCAGCCCGAACCGACCCCGGTCGAGGTACCGAGCGCGACCCCGCCCGCCGCCGTCCCCGCCACGCCCGTGAAGATCGACAGCGGCGTGCTGCTGGTGTGGTCGGCCGGCGGGCTCCCGCAGGGACTGGACCAGTCGGTCGAGGCGATCGACCAGGTGCGCGCCGTCACCGTCGTTCACGGGGACCGCGTGGATCTCGCCTCCTCGACCGACGTCGATGGCCAGCCGGTCGACACCGCCGACGACGGCTGGGCCTGGCCGTTGGACGCGCTCGCGGTGGACCCTGCCGGCTACGCCCGGTTCGCCCCGAAGGGTGCGTCGAACGCGATCGCCGAGCTGGGGGAGGGCCAGGCGGTGCTCGGGTCGACCTCGGCCGGGATCCGACGGCTGACCGCCGGGGGCCGGATGACGCTGACGGACGGCGCCGAGCTGGAGGTCACCGCCGTCGTCGACGACACGGCGGTCGCTGCCGCCGAGCTCGTGGTCGACCTCGAGACCGGGGAACGCATCGGCGTCACGACACCGCGGTTCCTGCTGGTCGCGTACGACGGCGACCGCGCGAGCCTGGAGGACGCCGTCCGTCAGCGGGTGCCCGAGGGCGTCAACGTCAGGATCCGCGTCCCGGCCGAGACCCCGTACCTCCGCCACGGCGACGCCGTCCTGCCGCAGGCTCTCGTCAAGGAACGCTTCGGGGAGTTCTCGTACCGTCCGCCCGAGGGGGACGGCCAGGTGTTCGCCCAGGACCCCGAGTGGGAGACCGCGCACATCGTGTCGGTCGACCTGCCTGTGCTCGGATCGGCCCGCTGCCACCGGGCGGTCGTCGAGTCGCTCCGGGGCGCGCTGACGGAACTCGAGGACGAGGGGCTCGGGCATCTCGTTGACGCTGACGGGTTCGCCGGCTGCCACAACCCGCGTCTGATCGCGCCTGGTGACGCGGTGTCACGACACGCGTGGGGTGTCGCGGTCGACCTGAACGCCGGCGTGAACCCGACCGGGACCGGCTCGTCGCAGGACCAGCGCTTGGTGGAGACGTTCACGCGGTGGGGCTTCACGTGGGGCGGGTTCTGGCTCATCCCGGACCCGATGCACTTCGAGTACCTACGCGCGCCGGACACCGGCCACGCTGGCTGACGGCGGACCCCGGACCGAACCGTTGGGGGCGGTGGCCCGTCACACGGGGTGACGGGGGCACGAACGATCGGGAGGCAGTGAGATGCGGATCACCTCGAGTTCGACCGTGACGGGACTGCTCGTCGGGGCGCTGTTGCTGGTGGCGGCACCGGCGCTGGCGGGCGGAGGCGGAGGTGGGAGTGCGTGCCTCGCGACATCCAGCGGACCGGAGATGACCATGCTGGATAGTTGCTTCGAAGGGATCGCCCACGAGCTCGAGGCGGGGACGACACTCACCGTGACCAACCGCGGCCACCTGCCGCACACGATCACCGCGGCTGACGGCAGCTTCGACAGCGGGACGCTGGGTCCCGGCGAGGCCTTCGAGGTCACCGTCGACGAGGCCGGCAACGTCCCGATCTACTGCACGCTCCACGGCACGAAGGACGGGCAGGGGATGGCCGGCGTCCTGATGGTCGGCGGGGCGGCGGACGCCGAGCTCGCATCGACGTCGTCGTCAGCTCCCCCGTCGTCAACCGGACCCGGCTCCGCCGCTGGTGTCGCCGTCGCCGGCCTGATCGGCCTGGCGATCGGGATGGTGGTGGAACGTCGGCGTGCCGGCCGCGCCCGTCGCGAGGTCGAGGCGTACTGACCCGTCGGGGTGTGCCTCCTCGTCGCGGATGCGCGACCGCGACGGGATGGCGTGCCATGATGCGCCCGAGAGCGACGGAGGCAGCACCACGGGGAACGGGTACCCAGACATCGGCCCACCCGGCGCGCAGCGAGGGATCCGTGCGGCGTTCCTCTCGCTGCTGCTGCCGGGCGCGGGACAGCTGTGGCTCGGACGGTCGCAGCGCGGCGTCGCGCTGGTCCTCGTCGCCCTCTCGCTCACGGGCGCCACGGTCGTCGCGACAGGTCGCGGGGCAGGCGACCTCGCGGGCCTGCTGGTCCGACCCGGCGTCATCGAGGTCCTGCTCCTGACGAACGTGCTGGTCCTCGCCTTCCGCGCGTTCGCGATCGCCGACGCGTACGTCTGCGGTCGCCGACGGGGCCGGGGTGTCGGGCCGGGCGGGGCGATGACCGCATCCACCGTCCGGATGGCGGGCGCGACGCTCGCGCTGATCGTCCTGCTCCCGCACGTGGCCGTCACCTTCTACGGGTTGGAGGTCCGCGCGACGCTCGGCGGGGTGTTCCCGGGGACGCCTGCCCACGCTGCCGACGTCGTGGGCGAGGAGCCGCGCCGACCGTGGGACGAGGACGGTCGGCTCACGGTGCTGCTGGTCGGCAGCGACGCGGGACCAGAACGCAGCGGCGTGCGGACCGACACGATCCTGGTCGCCAGCCTCGATGTGACGACCGGGGATGCCGCGTTGATCAGCGTGCCGCGCAACCTCGTCCGCGTCCCGCTGCCGAGGTGGGTCGGGACCGACGAGCGCTGCCGGTGCTTCCCGAAGGCGATCAACGGGCTGTACGCGCACTTCCAGGACCGCACCGACCTCGTGCCGCGAGGCGTGGACCCCGGGGCGGCCGTGCTGCGCGGTGCGCTCGAACAGCTCCTGGGGGTCCGGATCGACCACCACGCGATCGCGGACCTGCGGGGGTTCGTCGACGCGATCGACGCACTCGGAGGGGTCACGGTCGACATCGAGCGGCGGATCTACGATCAGCTCGACTCGCCCGATCCCGGGGAGTGGGACGCGATCGACCTCCGGCCTGGCCGCCACCACCTAGACGGTCGCGAAGCCCTGGTGTACGTGCGGACCCGACGCAACGCCGACGACTACCAGCGGATGGCACGGCAGCGTTGCTTCCTGGGCACGCTGCTCGAGCAGAAGGGCACGAGCGACGTGGTCCAGGGGTTCTCACGGCTGGCGGCGATCGTCCGGTCGTCGATCTCGACCGACCTCCCCCGTGCGGTCCTCCCAGACGTCGTCGAGCTCGCGACCGGGATCGACCGATCCGACATCGAGGTCCTGAGCGTGACCCCTCCGGAGCTCGCCCGGCGGGATGCCCGCGGCTACCCGGTCGCCGACCCGGTCCGCGTCCGATCCGCGGTCCGCCAGCTCCTGAGCATCGACGTCGTCGCGCAGGTCCCCGAGACCGCCACGGACAGCGCAGGTACCGCGACACCGCCGCCGCCTCCCGAACCGCTGTCTCGCACGTGCCGCTGATGCTGGACATCCGCGAGGCGACCAGCGAGGACGTCCCGGCGATCGTCCGGCTGCTCGCGGCGGACCAGCTGGGAGCGCACCGCGAGGACCCGACCGAGCTCGCCGACTACCTGGACGCGTTCGAGCGGATCGAGACCGATCCGAACAACCTGTTGCTGGTCGTGGAGGACGATGGGGTGGTCGTCGGCACGCTCCAGCTCACCTTCATCCCGTACCTCACCTACCGGGGAGGGTGGCGTGCTCAGGTCGAGGCCGTCCGGGTCGCCGCCGACCGACGGGGGAGCGGCCTCGGCCGGCAGCTGATGGAGTGGGCGGTCGAGCAGGCTGAGGAGCGTGGCTGCCACCTGATCCAGCTGACGTCGAACAAGGTCCGGGACGACGCGCACCGGTTCTACGAATCGCTCGGGTTCGCAGCGACCCACGAGGGTTTCAAGCGGCACCTGATGGAACGCTAGTCAGCGGGGCCAGCACGGTGCAGGCCCCTCGCGTTCAGCGCTTCGACCCGAACCGGCGCAGCAGCCGACGGACCGTCGACATCAGACCGCCCGACCGGCTGCGCGTGGTGGTCGCGGTGGTGCGACCGGATCGGGTCGACGATCCGCCCCTCAACATCCGACCGACCTTCTCGAGCAGCCGGCCGATCGTGTTCGAGCGTGAGCTCCTGCGGACTATGGGTCCCCCGTTCGCGTCGCGTGGGCCCATGGCACCAC
The DNA here is from genome assembly GCA_019347855.1 of Actinomycetota bacterium. Next base: position 5,002 of record JAHWKO010000047.1, on the reverse strand, counting down.
ACGCTCCCGACGGTCGCACGGGCATCTGTACGCGTCCCAGGGACGCCGCCGAGGCCGCGTGCCGGCCGGTCCAACCCCCCCGGTGCGCTACGGTCGAGGGTGGTCGTCTCCCGCTGGTGAAGGGCTGTCATCTCCTCCCTCGACCCGACGGACATCAAGGTCATGGTCGGCAACGGGAGGAAAGCCCACATCTTCCGGTCCCCGGCCGGCGTGGACTACAACCTCGCGCAGCTGCGCGACGGCGCCACCGTCTTCGACGTCGCGCTGTGCGGCGCAGGCGGCGCCATGGAGCTGGCCGACGTCGACGAGGACGTCTGCGGGCACTGCACGAACGCGCTCGACCGCGAGCAGGACTAGTGCGCGCCGCGGTCATCGATGAGTACGGAGGGCCCGAGGTCCTCGACGTCCGCGAGGTCGACGACCCCAAGGTCGGACCGGACTACGTGCTGGTCCGAGTCCGCGCCGCGAGCATCAACCCCGTCGACTACAAGATCGTCGCGGGGAGGCTCGACGGGGCCTTCCCGGTGGTGTGGCCACTGACCCCCGGGTGGGACGTCGCCGGCGAGATCATCGGGATGGGACCCGCGGTCCGTGGGTTCGAGGAGGGCCAGCAGGTCTTCGGCTACGCCCGCAAGGACGTCATCGGGGCCGGGTCGTGGGCCGACCGGATCGCGTTGCACGTGCGTGCGGTCGCGCCCGCCCCGGAGAGCCTGGATCCGGTGGTCAGCAGCTGCCTGCCGCTGGCGGGGATGACCGCGTGGCAGGTGCTGGTGGAGACGCTGGAGGTCGGGGATGGCGACACCGTGCTGATCCACGGCGCGACCGGCGGGGTCGGGCACCTCGCGACGCAGATCGCCGTCGCCCGGGGTGCCCGCGTGATCGGCACCTGCAGCGAGCCGAACCACGACTTCCTGCGGGAGCTCGGCGGGGAACCGGTCGCCTACGGGGACGGCCTGGCCGGGCGGCTCGCCGAGGTCGCCCCGGACGGGGTCGACGCGGTCGCCGACCTGGCGGGGGGCGGGGCGCTCGACGCGAGCGACGACCTGCTCCGCACGCCCGGTCGGCTCTCCAGCATCACCGATCCGGCGTCAGCCAAGGAGCGGGGCGGGACCTACGTGTTCGTCCGGCCCGAGGTCGAGCACCTCGCGGCACTCGCCGATCTGGTGGGGGAGGGGCGGCTGTCACCGCATGTCCAGGCGACCTACGAGCTCGGCGACGTCCAGGACGCGGTCCGCGATGCCAGCGATGGCAGCGGGGTCCGCGGCAAGATCGTGATCCGCGTCGACTGAGTCAGGCACGCGGCCGGGGCGGTCACGCGACGGCGTACGGCTCCTGGATCCGGTCCTCGAACGACCGGGGCGCCGCGTCGGCCCACATCGCGATCTCGCAGCCCATGCCGTCCGGGTCGACGAACCAGACGGTCCGCACCGCACCGAAGTCGGTGACGGTCCCGTCCGTGGCGCCGGCGTCGACGAGCCGGGTCCGGAGGAGCTCGAAGTCGGCGGGGTCGTCCACGTCGATCGCGAGGTGGTCGAGGTGCCCGCGGTCGAACATGCGGTCGGATGCCTTCGCATGCGGACTGCCGGCGGCGAGCTGGAACGGGTGCAGGGCGAACCCGCCGCCGATGTCCACCAGGGCGTGGCGCAGCTCACCCTCATCGATGACGTGCATCACCTCGGCCTCGAAGACCGTCCGGTAGAAGTCCAGGAAGCGGTCGAGGTCCTGCGTGAGGAGCGCGACGTGGTTGCATCCGTTCGAGCGTGGCATGGTGTCTCCTGTTCGTACGGGTACCTGACGAGAAAGTACGGGAACCTTACCATATAGTCAAGTCTCCTGACGACCGGATCAGGTGATGGCCCGCGGGTTCGATGCCGCGACCGAGGGGATGCTGCGCCGCCCCGGCGGTCCACCCCTGCCTGGGCTCCTACGCCCGGTCCTGGACTGGGTCGAGGACCGGCACCTGGAGCTGATGGCCGAGGCGGGGTTCGACGACGTCCGGCGGGCCCACAACGCGGTGTTCGTGCACCTGCCTGCGGAGGGTCGGCGGCTGACCGATCTCGCCGACCGTGCGGACATCTCCAAGCAAGCCATGGGGGAGCTCGTGGACGACCTGGTCGACAAGGGCTACCTGGATCGCACCCCCGACCCCACGGACGGGCGCGCGAAGCTGATCGTCTGGGCCGATCGGGGGGAGCGTGCGCACGAGGCCACGCTCGAGGTGTTCGCGAGGATCGAGGCGGAGCTCGCCGAGGCCGTGGGGCACGATCGCTTCGACGAGCTCCGTGGACTGCTCCTCGACGTCGTCAGCCACCTCGCTCGGGGGGCGCCCGACGACGCATGACTCAGGACGCCAGCAGCGCCCGGAAGCCCGCGGCCTGCGAGCGACGCCAGCCCTGCAGGTCTACGAGGTTGAGCGTCGCTCCCGAGATCAGCAGGGCGGTGCCCGCCCACGGGAACGTAACGACGCATCGGCGATCCGCGGCCCGATGCGATGGGAACGTGCGCCCTGCGCGCACGGCCCGGCTCGTCCGTGACGTTCTGCGTGTCGCGGCGAACGATTCGGTGACGGCCGTGATCCCGCGGTCGCGACCTGCCGGTCGCCGACCGGCGCACGAGAGAGAGGGAACACCGATGATCAGAAAGACGCTCGTCGCCACCGCCGTCCTGGCAGTGGCGGCGCTATCCGCCACGCCGGCCTCGGCCTCCCACGACCACCATCTCGACCTGCCGAACGGCGGGTGCGCCACGATCCCGGTCGGACACCAGGACCACGGCAGCGATGCCCCAGGCCGCAAGTTCCACGGTGGACTCCACACGGGCGTCCCCGGGACGTTCGCGTTCGCCCAGGGCGGTCAGGTGTCGGTGGCTGGCGGCGGCTGCTGAACTGGACGGGAGGGCCCCGGGTCGCCCGGGGCCCTCCCGAGGGTCGCCGTCAGGGAGAGGGTCGCAGCTCGGTCTGCTTCTGGGGGACGAGCCGGACGCGCTCGGCGCAGTCGTCGCAGACGACGATGCAGAACCGCCGGCCGTCCACCGTCTCGACCTCGACCGTCCAGCTGCGGTCGATGCGCGCCGCCTGCCCGCAATCCGTGCACGGCCAGGTCGCCGCCGACCGGCTCGGGAACGGGCGGAGCTCGATCGGTCGGATCGTCGCGAACATCTGGCCCTCTTCCATCCGCAAGGACGGTAAACCACATGGATGTAGTTCGTCCATGGCTCGATGTGACCATGTTCCGCCTGGGCCATCCGCAGCAGGCGCGGGTCCTCGACGGGTGGTCCTGCGTCGTTGCGTAGAGTCGGGTCGGTGCATCCACGGTCGCGCGCTCCACGTCACGGCGGTCACGGGTCGGTCCGTGCCGCCGTCTGAGCACGCGCACGAGGGCCCGCTGACGTGTCGAGAGGCGTTCGTCGACGGCCTCCGCGACGTCAGCCCGACGCTGCTCGGCATCATCCCGTTCGGGCTGATCGCCGGGTTCGCGGCGATCGAGGCGGGGCTCAGCCTGGCCCACGCCGTGGGGTTCTCGGTCGCGGTCTTCGCCGGAGCCTCCCAGCTGGCAGCGATCGACCTGCTCGGGTCCGGGTCGAACCTCGCGGTCGTCGTCGGTACCGCGTTGATCATCAACTCGCGGATGTTCATGTACAGCGCGTCGATCGCGCCCCACCTGATCGAGGTGCCGACCCGACGACGGGCGGCCGCGGCCTACGTGCTCGTCGACCAGGCCTACGCCCTGTCGGTCGTCCGGTACCAACGCGACCCTCGGGCGCCGCACCGACTCGCGTACTACCTCGGAACCGCCCTGATCCTCTGGGTGACCTGGCAGGCGACCACCGTGCTGGGGGCCGTGCTCGGCGACGCGATCCCCGACGGGGTCCCGCTCGGCTTCGCGGTCCCGATGACGTTCCTCGCGATCCTGATCCCCAGCGTCACGGACCGCCCCACGCTGGCCGCGGCGATCACCGCGGCGGCCGTCGCGACCGCGGCCGCCCCGCTGCCGGCGAACCTCGGCATGCCGCTGGCGACGATCAGCGGGATCGCGGTCGGCACGTTCCTGGCCGTGCGCCGGGGCGGGGGAGAGGACGGATCGTGAGCCTGTCCTCCCGCGGCTGGATCGCGATCGTTCTCATCGGCATCGGCACGTACACGATCCGCGCGAGCTTCCTCCTGATCGCCCACCGCTTCGAGGGACTGTCCTCCACCACGCGCGAGGTCCTGCGGATGATCCCCGCCGCCGCGTTGGCCGCGTTGACCGCCCCGGCGCTGCTCCGCCCCGAGAGACGGCTGGACCTGGTCAGCCCCGAGCTGTTCGCGGGGTTGATCGCGCTGGCCGTCGCGTGGTGGACGAGGTCGATCCTCGCGACGATCGGGGTCGGTCTGGTCGCCGTCGCGCTGCTCGGGTACCTCCCGATCTAGGGCACCTACGGCTGAACGGCCGTTGCCCGAAGGACGCGACGGATGGCCGTCCGTATGGGTGCATGCACGCTGCGTAGGAGGCACGGTGGGGGCAGGCGCGACCGAAGGGGACACACCATGTACATCGGACTCGGAACGCTCGTCCTGATCATCATCCTGGTGATCATCTTCACCTGACGCTGCTCGGCGTTCCGGTCCCCTCGGGGCCCGCCATCATGTGGGGCCGAGAGGGAGGCGCGCCGTGGCTGACTGGGACGGCGAGGACTACCAGCGTCGGCTCGAGGACAACCTGGGCGAGCAGCCGCACGGCGAGGTCGAGCTCGTGCAGCGCTACGAGCCGGCCGACGTGCTCGACGCCGGCATGGTCGGCACCGAGATCCTCTACTTCCTCGTGGGGTCGCGAGGGCTGGACGGCGGCCTGATGTGCACCGCCTCGCACAACCCCAAGGACTACACCGGCGCCAAGCTGGTGCGCGAGGGGGCCATCCCGTTGAGCGGCGAGACGGGCATCGCCGACGTGCAGGCCAAGGTCGAGGCCGGAATGGGTGAGCCCGCCGGGCCTCGGGGCTCCGTGGAGGAGGTCGACATCTATCC
>JAHWKO010000046.1 GCA_019347855.1 Actinomycetota bacterium | reverse complement strand
AACCGCAAGAAGACCCAGCGGCTCCACCGCGAGGAGGGCCTGCCGGTGCGCCGTAGGAAGGGGCGAAAGCGTGCCGTTGGCGCGCGGGCGCCCGCACCGGTGCTGGCGCTACCCAACCAGCGCTGGAGCCTGGACTTCGTGCACGATCAGCTCGTTACCGGGCGGCGGTTCCGCGTGCTCAACATCGTCGACGACGTGACGCGCGAGTGCATCCTGGCGGTGGTCGACACGTCGATCTCGGGCCGGCGGGTCGTGCGCGAGCTGACCAATCTGATCGCCGAGCGTGGCAGGCCCAAGATGATCGTCAGCGACAACGGGACCGAGCTGACATCGAACGCGGTGCTGGCCTGGTCCGGCGACGCCGGCGTCGAGCGGGAGGACCATCGCGACCAGCCGGTCGTCATCCGTGAGGGCGTGCACGAACGCACGCCGTGCCCGGAGCTCAGGACCGCTTCCCGCCGCGATCTCGCGGGCGACCAGCACACCCCCTGGACGCAGCAGACGCACCGCGTGCGAGAGGAGCTTGCTGTGGTCCTGATCGATGCGTTGCAGCACCAGAAGGTCGTAGCTGTGGTCCGACAAGCGGTCGAGCACCTCGAACGGGTCGCCCAGGATCGAACGGACCCGGTCCGTCGCGCCCGCGTCCTCGAACGCCTGACTGGCCAGGCCCTGCGTGTGGGGATCGGGCTCGATCGAGGTCAGCACACCCTTGGGGTGCATGCCACGGAGCAACCACAGACCGGTGATGCCGACGGCGCTGCCGACCTCGACCACGTTGCGAGCCCCGCGAGATGCCGCGACCCAGGCCAGGAGCGCCCCCACGGGGGGCGACGGGACCGGGATGCGCTGTCCGGCACGTCCCCGTGCCGCGGACAGCGTCGAGTCCTCGTCAGCGGCGACCTCGGACAGCTCCGCGAGGGTCCGGGGATCGAACGTCTCGGCGGGCTCCTCCTCGACCTCTGTCGGCCTCGGCCCGGTCTGGCGGAACAGCTCGTCCGCTCCCGGGAGCCGTGCGCGTCCTTCCATCGCAGAACCCCTCGATAGGCACCGGCGAACGCTACCAGCATGCCGGAAGCGCGCGTAGGGCGCGCAGGATGTGCGCGGTGCCACCGGGAACACCGACCTTCCACACCACGTTGGGTGCAGCGGACAGCCGGCCAACAGCAGGAGGGCGCGACGCACCCCGTGGTTACCCTGGATGCGGACCAGACGCGGGAGAACGCCGTGGCGGATGACCACTTCACGACGTTCGACGAGCCACGCCCTCGTCCGGGCACGTCGGTCGGTCCCGAGTACCCCGACAAGGACCCCGTGCCGACCTGGGACGAGGTCGCCCACACCTACGGACGCAAGATCTACAGCATCGCCTACCGGCTGACGGGGGACCCGGACGAGGCCAAGGACCTCACGCAAGACGTGTTCGTGCGCGTCTACCGCAACCTCGACAAGTACGAACCGGGCACCTTCGAGGGCTGGCTGTACCGCGTCACCAAGAACCTGTTCCTGGACAAGGTGCGCAAGCGCAAGCGGGCGATCATCGAGCCGCTGCCCGACGAGGAGTGGAAGCAGACCCCGGAGCCCGCGCCCGGTCCGCAGGACCGGCTCGAACAGGGGCTGCTGCGGGGCGACATCGAGGTCGCGCTGCGCTCCCTGCCTCCGGATTTCCGCACCGCCGTGGTGCTCTGTGACGTCCAGGGCCTCTCCTACGAGGAGATCTCCGAGGCGACCGGCTGGCCGCTCGGCACGGTGCGTTCCCGGATCCACCGCGGCCGCAAGCAGCTCCGTGACCGACTGCTGGACGGGGGGTCCGACGATGCGTGACCGTCCCGCCGGCTGGTGGCCGTTCGGGGACGACCACGAGGAGGAGCGCCTGTCCGCGTTCCTCGACGACGAGCTCTCCGAGGGCGAATCGCTCGAGGTCACGCACCACGTGGCCGGGTGCCCCTCGTGCCTCGAGGAGCTCGAGGCGATCCGCCAGGCCCGCGGGGCACTGCGGAACCTGCCGGACGTGCAACCCCCGGAGGACCTCTACCGGAACGTGCTGGCACAGCCCACGTCCACCGGTCGGCGCCGATCGATCGTCGTTCGGGTGGTGGCGGCGGCCGTGGCCTCCGCGCTCCTGCTCGGGATCGCCGCGTTCGCGGCCGGCACCGACGACCCCGGCACGGTCAGGCCACCGGTCGACGTCTTCGTGGTCGACCACGTCGCCCGCATGGAGGGAGGACCGGTCCTCACGCCCGTGGACCTCGGTCGCTAGATGCCTGGTGGTGGACGCCCGGCGGGCACGGTCGCTCGGGTGCTCGTCCTGCTCGTCGTCGTGGCCACGGTGGCGCCCGCGCAGGCGCAGACCGCGTCCTGGCGCGATCTCCTGGAACGGGCGGTCGAGGAGGGCCAGCGGCGGCCGTTCGAAGGGCGGCTCGTGGTCGTGTCGTTCGACGCCGACGCCCCGGTGATCGGCGAGGTCACCGTGACACAGGACGCCACCGGGGCGCTGATGACGTCCGCGTCCGCCGCGTGGGTCCTGGGACGCGAACGGGGACGGACCTTCTTCGGGGACGCCGACTCGGGGTCGCTCCTGCGCCTCGGCAGCGTCGAGCAGACCGGCTTCAGCCTCGACCGCCTCGACGACAAGTACGACGTTGGGTTCGAGGGGGAGGGCACGACGGTGCTCGGTGAGGCGCGGGTGATCGCGGTCCGCGAGGACGGCGAGCTGCGGGAGCGCCTGTTCATCGACCCGGGCAGTGGCCTGATCGTGCGCCGCGAGACCTACGGCGAGGGCGGGGTCCCGATCCGGTTGGTGGCGTTCACGTCGCTCGACCTCAACCCCGGGCGGGTGCCCGACATCGAGGACACCGCGGTCTGGAACGAGGGGAACGAGGCCGACAAGACCGAGATGAACGAGGACGCCGTGGAGATCCTCCGCGACATCGGCTGGGTCGCGCCGCACGAGCTGCCCGGCGGGTACGGGCTGTTGGATGCGGCCGCGCTGGGCGAGGAGGGCTCCTCGTCGCTGCACCTGCTCTACTCCGACGGGCTCTACGCGGTGTCGATCTACCAGCAGGACGGCCGCCTGGACGGTTCCGCGGTGATGGCACGTGGCGCCCGACCCGCCACACTCGGCAGGATGCACGTGTACCGCTGGCCCGGCGCGGAGCCCGCGACGGTGGTGTGGACCGGCGACGACCGGACCTACACCGCCGTGAGCGACGCCCCGCTGGGTGTGCTCCACGAGACGCTCGCTGCCCTCCCGCACGACCCGGCACCAGGCCCCTTGACGCGCCTGCGTCGCGGCCTGCGTCGCGTGGGCGGGTGGCTGTGGCCCTTCGGATGAACGAGGACCAGATGGACGACGACGACCGCACCGGCGAGTGGGAACGGCCCGGGGGAGACCGGGCCGACCTCCCCGCGTACGCCCGGGGCCGCTCCGGCAGCGTGACGACCGAGGGCCCGCGCCCCGCCGCCCCGCAGGCGCCCCCGTCCTCGTGGGACGAGGAACGCGACGGCCCCGGTTCCCCCGCGGGCTCGGTCCGGCCGCCCGACACGACGGGCACGGTCGACGCCCCGTCGCGGCCCGGCCGCCGGGGGATGGCGACCGCGCTGCTCGGTGCGCTGGTCGGTGCCGTCCTCGGGACCGCTGGCACGCTCACCCTCGCGCGCACCGCGCCGCAGGTGATCGAGCAGGTGCAGGCACCCCAGGTGGTGCAGGGCGAAGGGGACGGTCGGCTGACCTCCGTCGAGGCGGTCGCCCAGGCGGTCACCCCGAGCGTCGTCCGGATCGACCGGCTGGTCGTCCAGGGAGGGATCGCGGAGCCGCAGGGGCTCGGCTCGGGCGTGATCTACCGGTCGGACGGCTACATCGTCACCAACAACCACGTGGTCGAGGGGGCCGAGGAGCTCGAGGTGAAGTTCGCCGACGGTGAGTCCGTGACCGCGGAGGTCGTCGGGACGGACCCGCTGACCGACCTGGCGGTGGTCAGGGTGGAACGCACGGGGCTGCCCGCGATCAACGTGCGGACGGAGGACCCCGACGTCGGCGAGCCGGCGGTCGCGATCGGCAGCCCGTTCGGTCTCGACGCCTCCGTGACCGCCGGCGTCGTGTCCGCGCTGAACCGCAGCATCGAGATCCCCATCACCACGGGAGGGGAGCAGGGCTTCATCCCGCTCACGGGGGTGATCCAGACCGACGCCGCGATCAACCCCGGAAACTCCGGCGGGGCGCTGGTGGACGCCGAGGGCCGGCTGATCGGCATCAACTCCGCGATCCTGTCGACCACCGGCCCCGGTCAGCAGGCCGGCAACGTGGGCGTGGGCTTCGCGATCCCGTCGGACACGATGGTGACCGTCGTCGACACCCTCATCGAGGACGGCGTCGTGCGACACGCCAGGCTGGGGATCAGTGGGACCGACGTGACCGCCGCTGCGATCCGCGAGTTCGGGCTGGACGTCCGCACGGGCGCGCTGGTGGCGACCGTCGAGGAGGGCGGTCCCGCGGCGCAGGCGGGTGTCGAACCGGGCGACGTCATCGTGTCCGCGGGCGGTGAGACGATCGAGACCTTCGATCAGCTGGTCGCCCAGATCCAGGCGCGTGAGCCTGGGGAGACGATCCTGCTCGAGCTCGTGCGGGGCGGGGAGCGGATCGAGGTCGAGGTCACGCTCGGCGAGTTCGACCTTTAGGCTCGGACCCGCACACGGACCCGGAGCGCGAACCAGGTGGGCAACCTCGGCTTCCCCGAACTCCTGGTGATCGCGGTCGTCGCGCTGCTGGTCTTCGGCCCGGACCGGCTCCCGGAGCTCGCCCAGCAGGCCGGACGGTTCATCTCGCGGTTCCGCGAGGAGACGTCCAAGAGCATGGCGGAGCTCAAGAAGGCCGCGGAGCTCGAGGACCTGGACCGTGAGCTGCGTTCGATGCGTGACGAGTTGCGTGATGTGGGGCGTGAGTTGACCTCGGCCACCTCGCCTCATCAGGACGGGCCCTCGTCGATGCCACGTCCGCGACGCACCCCGCCACCCACCGATCCCGAGGCCACGTAGTGCGCCGTCGGTACAAGGCCACGGGTGTGGTCGCCGCCGCGCTGGGCGCGATCGGTGCCTCCTGGTTCGCGATGCGCTCGGCGGTGCTCGAGGAGCGCGAGCGGGCCCTGGCGGTCCGGATGCGCCGTCCCCGTGGGCCGGTCGTCGACACGGTGGTGTCGTCCGCCACCGACCTCGGGTCGGTGTTCGCCGTGTCGGGGCTGGCTGCGGTGCTGGCGCTCACCGGGCGACGCCGCGCGGCCGTGGACACCTTCGTCGCCGGGTCACTGGCGTGGGCGGCGGCCCAGGCGATGAAGCGGATCGTCAAACGGCCGCGTCCCTACCAGGTCGAGGAGGCCGAGCGCTTGGTCTCGGAGCCCGCTGGCTCGTCTTTCCCCAGCGGTCACCCGGCGGTTGCCGCGGCGGTGGCGACGGTGCTGGTCCCGCACCTCCCGCCGGGGGGCGGCGTGGCTGGAGGATCGCTCGCGATGTTCGTCGCGGCGAGCCGCGTGTACGTGGGGGTGCACTACCCGACCGACGTCGTGGCCGGACTGGGCCTCGGTGGGCTCAGCGGAGCGACCTGGCGGCTGATCGTCGGCGAGCTACGGGAGTGACGACGCGCGGATCAGGCCGTGCAGCCGGGTGCCGGTCCCGACGAGCAGTGGACCGCCCTCTCCCGGGACGACGGTGGGGAGGTCCCCGCACGCCGTCGGCCCCGAGGGGAGCCCGGTCGCGAAGACCTCCTCGCCGGTCGCGAGGGTGATCGCGGTCACCCCGCCACAGGCGGGCAGGAAGGCGGTCCCTCCGTCGATGCTGAACGGGCCACTGACGAGCCCCTCGTCGAGGTCGACGCGTCCGAGGTCGGTCCCGTCCTCCAGCGACAGTCGGATCAAGGATCCGTCGGGAGCGCTCAGCAGGGCTTCGGACCCGGCGACGACGGGCGGGATCGCCAGGATGTCGAGAGTGCGACGCCAGACCTCGCCGCGTGCTCCGGCGATGCCGACGACCTGGTCGGGCGGTTCGACCAGCACCGTCCGGCCGTCGGGCATCGTGGTCCCCATGGTCGACGCCGTGGAGGTCCAACGGGTCGAGCCATCCGTGGCGTAGGCGCGCACGCCGTCGTCCATCAGCACGAGGAACGTCGCTGCGTCGCCGTCACCGCCGCCGAGCATCGCCGCCGGCGTCCCGTCGATCTCGATCAGGGTGACCGCGCCGGTGTCCTGGTGGTGGAGCATGAACTGCCGCGGTCCTGCGGACGCGACGGTCCGCCCCGCGACGACGGGACCCGCGGTGGTCCGTCCCGCCAGCGCGCCTTCCGCCTGCCAGCCGAGCTCGCCGGTGTCCGGGTTGTACGACCGCAGCCCTGACCCGGCCCTCGGGTCGTCGTAGGCGACCACCACCGCCCCCCAGGGGGTGACGATCGGAGCGCGTGGGGGGCCCGGCAACCGGCGACGCCACAGCTGGATCCCGTTCGCCGGGTCGATCGCGTAGAGCGCCCCTCCGCCGTCGGGCAGGACCGCGCCCAGGTACGCGTGCCGCGGGTCCCGGCCGGCGACGGGCACGGTGATCGAGGTGGCGCCCGTGAGGTCCGTACGCCACAGGACGCACCCCACGACCGCATCCGGGCAGCTCCCCGGGACCGTGGTCGGCAGCGGTGGCGGACCGCTCTGGGGGGAGGCCGACGCCGATGTCGGCTGCGCGCGGCCCTGGTCGGGTGCTGCTGACCGGTCCACGGAGCTGCCCTGGAACGCGACCGCGATACCTACGGCGACCGCCACGACGGCGCCTGCGGTCCAGCGCCACCATGACGGCGCGCTGGTCGTGGCCAGCTCGGACCCGTCGTCGCCGTCCGGTGCCCCGCTCGCGGGTCGTCCCGAGGGGAGGGCCGCCCCGCAGTGCCCGCAGAAGCGGCCGGTGTCCTGCTCGGTGCCGCACTCGCGACAGCGCGCCACCGGCGGGATCAGCCCGTGATCGGCAGCTGCTTGCCGACCACCGAGCGGGCGCGGCGTGCGATGCCGGCCGCGACGTCACGCAGCGCGGTCGCTGCCGGGACCTCGGGATGGCTGAGGACCAGGGGGACCCCGTGATCGCCGCCCTCACGCAGACGCACGTCGATCGGGACCCTGCCCAGGAGGTCGGTGTCGAGCTCCGCAGCCAGTTCCTCGCCACCCCCGCTGCCGAAGATGTCGTGGTGGGATCCGCAGTCGGGGCACGTGAAGCCGGCCATGTTCTCGACGACCCCGGAGACGATCATCCCCGTCTCCTCGGCCATCTGCCCCGCGCGGATCGCGACCTTCTGCGCGGCCTCCTGCGGGGTGGTCACGACGATCAGGTCGGAGGTCGGCAGCATCTGACCCAGCGAGATCGCGATGTCGCCGGTCCCGGGCGGCAGGTCGCACAGCAGGAAGTCGAGGTCGCCCCAGTAGACGTCCGAGAGGAACTGCTGGAGCGCCCGGTGCAGCATGGGGCCGCGCCACATCACGGGCTTGTCCGGGTCGGGCAGGAAGAACCCGATCGAGATCACCTTGCAGCCGTGGGCCCGCAGGGGCATGACGAGCCCCTCCATGCCCACGGGACGGCCCGAGACGCCGAGCATGCGCGGCACCGAGTAGCCGTAGATGTCCGCGTCGAGGACCCCGACGACGTGCCCCTCGTCGGCGAGCGCCGCGGCGAGGTTCACGGTCACCGAGGACTTGCCCACACCACCCTTGCCCGACGCGATCGAGATGACCTTGGTCCGGTTCCCCGGCTTCGAGAAGATGATCTCGTCGTCGGTCTGCCCGCGCTCGGCGCGCAGACGGTGCGCGAGGTCGGCGCGGCGGTCGTCGGACAGTGCCTCCCAGGAGATGTCCACCTCGGAGACGCCATCGAGCGACCGCAGGACCTGACGGATCTCCGCGTCGACCTGGCGCTGCTGCTGCTCACCCGGGATCGTGAGGTTGTAACGCAGCCGCACCGTCCCCTCGTCGACGACGACGTGGTCGACCAGCCCGAGCTCGGTGACGGGCTTGTCGATGTCGGGGTCCTGGACGCCGGCCAGCGCCTCGCGGACCTGCTCTGCGGTGGGCATGCCGGGACCTCCGGGACGGGTAGGGATCCCAAGGAGCGGGGGCTCGGCTGGACCTTCGATGCTACCGGAGGCGCCCGACGGCTCTGAACGTCGAGGACGCGCTCAGGGGCCGGTCGTGGCGCGTCGGCGTGCCGCCGTGAGGCGCCCGCGGAGCACGTCGTCGTTCACCGGCTTCAGGAGGTAGTCGTCCACGCCTGCGACGAGGCTCTCGACCTCGCGTTCGGTGTTCTCCTCGCCGGTGATCATCAGGATCGGTATCCAGCGGGTGGCCTCGTCGGAGCGCAGCGCGCGGGTCACCTCGACCCCGGACATGTCGGGGAGCCGGAGGTCGAGGACGACCGCGTCCGGCCGGTGGCGCTTGGCCATCTCGATCGCTTCCTCGCCGTTGGCCGCTTCGAGCACGTCGTAGTCGTCCACGAGCATCAGGCCGACGAGCTCGCGGATCGCCTGGTCGTCGTCGACGACGAGCACGATCGGCAGGGGGCGTTCCTCGATCGGGGCGGGCCCCCCGTTCCCACTGATCTCGGGTGGGCGCGGCTCCTCGGGACCCTCGATCCGGACGGGATCGTCGTCCTCGCGGCGACGCTTGACGGGACTCCGGCAGTACGGACAGATGCGCCAGCTGCTCTCGAGGTGTCGTCCGCACTCGCGGCACGCCTCGACCCCCAGCGCGTTCCCGCACTGCGGGCACGCCACGAAGCCCTCGGCGATCTGGTGGCCGCACTCGGCACAGCGGTGGGTCGTCAGCGTCTCGGAGGGGGTGACCCGCAGGACCTCCTCGAGGGTGGTCCTGCCCTCGAGCGCCGCGCGGATGCCGTCTTCCCGCAGCGTGCGCATGCCCTCGGCCCTGGCGAGGCGTGCTAGCTGGATCTCGGTCGCGCCCTCCATGAGCAGCTCCCGTACCGACGCGGTGACCGGCAGCATCTCGAAGATGCCCTCGCGGCCCCGGAAGCCGGTGCGGCCGCAGATCTCGCACCCCGTGCCGCGCAGGAGGGTGCCGTCTGCGATGTCCGCCCGGGTGAGCCCGAGCATCGACAACGTGCGGTCCTCGGGCTCGTAGGGCTCCGCGCACCTGTCGCAGGTGATCCGGATCAGCCGCTGCGAGACGACCAGTAGCAGCGACGAGGCGATGTGGAACGGCTCGACCCCGAGGTCGAGCAGCCTCACGATCGAGGACGGGGCGTCGTTGGTGTGCAGGGTCGTGAGCACGAGGTGACCGGTGAACGATGCCTGCATCGCGAGCGCGGCGGTGTCCTCGTCGCGGACCTCGCCGACCAGCACGACGTCGGGGTCCTGTCGCAACACGCTGCGCAGCCCCCGGGCGAAGGTCAGGCCGACCTTCTCGTGGATCTGGGTCTGGTTGACGCCCTCGAGCTGGTACTCGATCGGGTCCTCGAGCGTGACGATGTTGCGCACCGGGTCGGCGATCTCGTTCAGGCCGGTGTACAGCGTCGTGGTCTTCCCGGATCCGGTCGGCCCGGTGATGATGATCAGTCCCTGCGGCCGGTCGAGCGCCCATCGGTACTGGGCCATCTGGTCCGGGCTCAGGCCGACCTCGTCGATCTCGAGCTGCTCGACGCCCTTGCGGAGCAGCCGGAGCACGACGGTCTCGCCGAACATCGTCGGCAGGGTCGACACGCGCAGGTCGACCTCCTGGCCTTCGACCTTCACGACGGTGCGGCCGTCCTGGGGGCGCCGCCGCTCGGCGATGTCGAGCCGCGCCATGATCTTGAGACGGGAGGTCAGGGCCGCCGAGGCGTCGCGCGGGACACGCATGACCTCGCGGAGCATGCCGTCGATCCGGTACCGGATCCGCACGTGGTTGCGCCCCGGCTCGACGTGCACGTCGCTGGCGCGGGTGTGGACGGCTTCGGCGAGGATGAGGTTCGCGAGCCGGACGATGGGCTGGTCGTCAGCACCCGCCGCCCCCTCGAGGTCTTCGGGGGCGAGGTCGTGCTGCTCCTCGACCTGGATGTCGTCACCGAGCGCGTCCAGCGCGCTCTGGTCGGCGCCGTACGCGTGCCGCAGTGCCTCCCGGATCGAGCTCTCGCTGGCGACCACCATCCGGATGCTGTCGACCCCGGCGGCTGCGCGCAGGTCGTCCTTGGCGAGCACGTTCGTGGGATCGGAGACCGCGACGGTGAGGGTCCCGTCCTCGAGGTGGATGGGGAGCGCCAGGTGCCGGTGCGCGAGGTTCCTCGGGACCCGACCGACCGCCTCGGGAGCGGGTGCCGTTGAGGCGAGGTCGACCTCGTCCATCCCGAGCTGGGTCGCGAGGGCTGCGACGATGTCCTCCTCGTCGGCCATCCCCATGCGCACGACGGTCGTCCCGAGCCGGGCCCGGCTCCCAGGTGTGGCCTGCTCGGCCAGCGCGTCCTCGAGCTCTTCCTCGGTGAGGACGTCGGCCGCGAGCAGGATCTCGCCGAGGCGGCGCCGCGTGGGTGACTTCGCCATCCGTCCCTCTTGTCGTCCTTGTCGTCGCATGCGCGGAAGGGCCCCTGCCGGACCGGGCCCTCGAGCATGGTCGGCACCGAGCGACGGTACCTGTAGCGCCCTCGGTAGCCTCCGGGTCCGTTCCCTCGCGTTCCCGAGGTCCCCGTGCTGCGACGTTGGTCCGTGCTGTGCCTGGCGCTGGTGCTGGCGTCGGCGTGCCAGGTACGACTAGCGAGCGATGTCACCGTCGAGCGTGATGGGTCCGGGACGTTCGTGTTCGAGGTGTCGCTCGACGAGGAGCTGACCGCCACCCTCCAGGACGCGGGCATGGACCCGCTCGAGGGGCTCGAGGAGGCCTCGGCGGCGGCTCCGGAGTGGGAGGTCGTGCGCCAGCCCGATGCGGACGGCGGTGTCGGCGTGCGGCTGCGCGCGTCGTTCGACGATCCCGCCGGCTTCCAGCGACTGGCGGCCGAACTCAACGGCGCGCTCGACCAGGACGATCTTCGGGTGCACGAGGACCTCCAGCTCGAACGCCGGGACAGCGGGGCGATCGCGATGTCTGGGCGCGTCGGCCTGCGCCTGCCCGCGGCGCCCGGCGCCGAGGGCGTCGGCGTGGGCTTCGACGCCGACGACCTGCAGCGTCTGCTGGAGGAACAGGGCGACGAGTTCGTCCGGTACGACGTGCGGGTCACGCTGCCGGCAGCCCCCGTGAGCCACGACGCCCACGAGGTCGACGGCAACAGCCTGGTCTGGCACGCGCCCCTCGAGCAGATGCGCACCATCTCGGCGGTGTCGGCAGATCCGGGACCGCCGCCCCTGCTGATCGCAGCGCTGATCGCCCTGGGGGCAGCGGTGGTGGCGTTCACCGCCGTCCTCGTCTGGCGGCGACGGGTCAGTCCTGGGGGGTGAGCTCCACCATCGTGCAGGTGGACCGCCAGCGCTCGAGCGCGTCGTGGCCGTCCTCGAGGTTGAGCCTGGTCGACAGTCCGGCTTCCGCGATCTGGGCGAACTCGTCCGAGTCGTTGTCCACCACCCGGACCACCGCCGGCACCGTGCCGACCGCCGCGCGGACGTCCTTGCTGCGAGCGGTGAGCTCGACCTGCTCCGCACGGTCGATGTTGGTGAGGTCCTGCTCGTCCGGGCCAGTGAGCACGAACACCTTGCCGTCCTGGTAGACGAACCAGGCGGGGCGCGTGACCGTGCTGCCGTCGGGCTGGGGGATCGTCAGCCAGATGATCGCGCTCTTCTTCAGCGTCGAGGACAGCACATCGTTCATGACGCCCGCGGCCTTGGCCGAGTCCGGCGCGTCGACGAAGATCGGGATGCGGCCGACCTCCTGGTCGCTGACGAGGAAGACCATCGTGTGCTCGTCGGCGCTGGAGAAGACCGGGTTGGCCCGCACCGTGTCGCGGTAGCGGTCCTCGAACATCTCACCCCGGAGGACGATCCGGGCGTACTCGTGCTGGTAGACGACCTGGCCGTGCTGATCGATGATCGCGAACGATTCGTCGTAGTGCCCGGCGGGGGCGCGGTAGACGCGGTCGACCACGAACGGTCGGGCACGCGCCGGCAGCTCGCCGCGGGCGACGATCGCGGGGTCGATCGTCCCCGTCTCCTGGTCCCACGTGTCGTGGTCGAAGACGACGGCCGACAGCAGTTCGACGTTCAGCATCCGGGGTTCCGCACGGTCATCCAGAGGTCGATCGGCGTCCGGAGTATAGAGGGGTGCAGGCGCGGGACCGCCCGGGGCTCTCGCGCCCGTGCGGCCCCCTGTGGCACGCTCCGCCGATGTTTCGTCCACGCCCTGATCAGGGCGCGACGTCGATCCCGTGCTCGTCCAGGAACGTCAGTAGGTCCTCGGTGACGTCGGCGGCCTCGAGCTGCGACCGCGTCATCCACCGCACGTCCGCCGCGTCGTCCCCGGCCGCCAGCTGCCCGCCGACGGCGTGGACCCGGTGGTCGATGCTGACGGCATGCAGCTCGTCCGCGAGGATCTCGAACACGCCGATCACGGCGCCGACCTCGACCTCCAGACCGGTCTCCTCGGCGACCTCGCGGGCGACCGCGTCCTCGAGCCGCTCGCCGAGCTCGACCCGTCCGCCTGGGACCGTCCACCGCCCGGCGCCGGGCGGGTTGCGTCGACGGACCACGAGCAGGCGACCGTCGTCGTCGGTCGCGATCGCCCCGACGACGACCACCGGATGGGTCTGACCGTCCGCTCCAGCCACGCGCCCTAGCCTACGGAGCGACCGGGAGAGGAGAACACGTGGCCGACGCGACGGAGCTCGAGGCCATCCGCAAGACCGCTCGCGACTTCTGCGACCGGGAGCTCAGGCCGGGGGTCGCCGAGCGCGACCGGGCCGAGCACTGGGATCCGGACCTCATCCCGAAGATGGCCGACGTCGGCTTCCTGGGAGCGACGTTCCCGGAGGAGCTCGGCGGCATGGGGCTCGACGCCCACGGCTACCGCATCGTGATGGAGGAGCTCGGCGCCGCGGACTCGTCCATGCGGTCGACGACCTCGGTCAACGTGGGACTCGTCGGGGGCAGCGTGATGCGCTGGGGCACCCAGGAGCAGCAGGAGGAGTGGTTGCCGCGGCTCGCGGTGGGCGAGCTCGGCGCGTTCGGTCTGACCGAGCCCGGCGCGGGGTCCAACCCCTCGCAGATGACGAGTCGGGCCGTCAGGGACGGCTCGGACTGGGTGATCGACGGCCAGAAGATCTTCATCTCGAACGGCACCGTCGGAGCCCTCACGATGGTCTTCGCGCAGGCCGTCGACAGTGGCGAGGAACGGGGGATCACCTGCTTCCTGGTCCCGCAGGACAGCGAGGGGTACGACGCCCGTCAGATCCACGGCAAGCTCGGTCTGCGTGCGGGGGACACCGCCGAGATCTTCCTGGACGGCGTCCGGGTCCCCGACGACGCGGTCCTGGGGGAGGTCGGTAGCGGGATGAAGGTCGCCCTGTCGGCGCTGGACGACGGACGGTTCTCGCTGGCTTCCGCGTGCGTCGGGATCGCCCGCGAGGCCCTGGAGGTGAGCCTGCGGTACGCCGAGGAGCGCGAACAGTTCGGCAAGACGATCGCGAACTTCCAGCTCGTCCAGGAGCTCCTCGCCGAGATGCACGTGGACGTCGAGGCCGGCCGCGCCCTCTGCGAGCGGGTCGCCGCCAAGAAGGAGTCCGGCGAGCGCTACACGATGGAGTCGTCCACGGCGAAGCTGTTCTGCACCGAGGCTTCGGTGCGGTGCGCCGACAAGGCGGTGCAGGTCCACGGCGGCTACGGGTACATCGACGAGTACCCGGCCCAGCGACTGCTCCGTGATGCCCGGGTGACCACGTTGTACGAGGGCACCTCGCAGATCCAGAAGCTCCTGCTCGGCAGGCAGCTCACCGGCGTCTCGGCGTTCACCTGATGTACGACCTCCACACGCACACCACGTTCAGCGACGGCACCACGTCGCCGGAGCACAACGTCGAGCTGGCGCTCGAGGCCGGTCTCGCGGGGCTGGGCGTCACCGACCACGACACCGCCGCTGCCTGGGAGCGTGCTCGGAAGGCGGCCGAGGGCACCGACCTGGAGATCATCCCGGGCGCGGAGATGTCCGCGGAGCTCGACGGCTACAGCGTCCACATCCTCGGCTACTGGTTCGATCCCGAGGAGGAGGCCCTGTCCGCGGAGATGGACCGGATCTTCAACGAGCGCGATCGCCGGGCAGAGGAGATCGTCCAGCGCTTCAACGACGAGCTCGACATCCCGGTGAGCATCGACGAGGTCCGCCGCATCGCTGGCGGCGCCCCGGTGGGCCGGCCCCACATCGCGACGGCTGTGGTCCAGCTCGGAGCGGCCGCGGACGTCAGCGACGTCTTCGACCGCTACCTCCACGACGACGGCCCCGCGTACGTGCCGAAGTACGCCGTGGACCCGGTGCGGTGCGTGCGGCTGATCGTCGAGGCCGGCGGGGTGGCGGTCCTGGCCCACCCCGGCCTGTACGGCCCGTCCGACGGGGGTCGGTCGGGTCCCGGGATCGACGACGAGGTCGTGCGCGACATGGCAGCGGCCGGCCTCGCCGGCATCGAGGCGGATCACCCCGATCACGGCGACGCGCATCGCCGTCGCTACCGGGGGCTCGCGGAGGACCTCGGGCTGATCGTCACGGCCGGGTCCGACTTCCACGGGGACCGCAAGGACCTGCGGATCGGGGAGGCGACGACGACACCGGACGAGGTGGCGAGCTTGCGGGAACGGCTTCCGGAAGGCTCCTAGGCCGAGTACCGTTCGTTACGGTGAGTCACCGGACCCGAACGAGGAGGGTTCCCCGTGGGGGAAGCGGTCCAGAAGGCACGCAAGGTCGTGCCGCTCCCGACGCTCACGATCCGCAGCGGCCCCGAGGCCGGGTCGTCCATCGCGCTGGAGCACGACGACGCCACGTTGGGGCGCCGTGAGGACAACGCGTACGTCCTGACGGATCCCCGTGTCTCGCGCGTGCACGCCTCGATCCGCAAGGAGGCCGGGGCGGTCATCGTCACCGACCTCGGGAGCAGCGCCGGCACGAAGGTGAACGGCGAGGAGATCGTCGGGCCCCGTGTGCTCCGGCACGGGGACCGGGTCGCCTTCGGTCCCGTTGACGCCGTGTTCGAGGATCCGGCGATGGCCGCGGCGCACGAGGACGCCACGATGGTCCTCGAGATCCCGAAGGTGGAGTCCGGTCCGCACCTGTCGCCCCGTCAGCAGCAGGTCCTCGAGCTCATGGCCGAGGGGATGACCAACAGCGAGATCGGCGACCAGCTCGGCGTGACCGAGCGCACCGTCAAGGCCTACGCGCAGGAGCTCTACGACAAGCTGGGGGTACGCAACCGCGCGGGGGCCGTCGCGGAGGCCGCGAAGCTCGGGCTCTTCGAACCCTGAGCACTACCCTCGGCTCGCCTCGAGGGAGAACGGGACGAGCCGGATGACCGCGACCGTCTACGCGATCGCTAACCAGAAGGGGGGCGTGGCCAAGACCACGACCTCGATGTCGGTCGCGGCCGCGCTCGCAGAGGTGGGACGTGCCGTCCTGCTCGTCGATCTCGACCCGCAGGCCTGCCTGACGTTCTCGCTGGGCTACGACCCCGACCACATGGACCCGTCGTTGCACGACGTGATCGTGGGGCGCCAGAGCCTCGTGGACACCGTGGTGCAGCACCGCATCGCCGACGTGGCGCCGGCCAACATCGACCTCGCCGGCGCCGAGGTGACCCTGCTGTCGCGGACGGGCCGGGAGTACCTCCTGCGTGGGGAGCTCGCGGACCTCGTCGACAGCTACGACGACATCATCATCGACTGCCCGCCGTCTCTCGGCGTGCTGACGGTGAACGGGCTGACCGCAGCCGACGAGGTGCTGATCCCGGTCCAGTGCGAGACGCTGTCGCATCGGGGGGTGAGCCAGCTCCTCGAGACGATCCACGACGTCCGCCGGCTCACCAACCGCAACCTCGAGATCCGAGGGGTCATCGCCACGATGTTCGACGCCCGGACCAACCACAGCAGGGAGGTCCTGCGCGACGTGCTCGAGCGGTACGAGCTCCCGCTGATCGGGGTGCCCGTGCGCAAGTCCGTCCGCTTCGCGGAGGCTCCGGCCGAGGGGCGTTCGATCCTGGAGCACGCGGGGCGGGTCCCGGGAGCGGCGGCCTACCGCGTCATCGCGCGGCGGCTGGTCGGGATGGAGGTCGGCGACGAGCTGTTGGACGATGCCGGGTGGAGCCAGGAGCTGGCCGACGAGGTCCTGCCCCCAGGCGGGACCGCTGAGCAGCCCGCCGAGGAGCCGGTCGGGTGAGCGACCGCTTCGAGCGCATCCGCCGCCCCGATCCCGCCGACCCCTCGCGGGGTGACAGCCAGGGCAAGCGGGCGATCTACTCGGTCGATCCCGAGTCCAACCCGACCCCGGCCGTCATCGTCGAGTGCCGCCGGTGCGGGGTCGAACGCGCGCTGACGGCGCGGGTGGCGACGAGCCTGCTGCGTCCGCCGTTCCTGGCGAACCCGCTGACCCACGAGCTGTGGTCCAGGTGCCCGACCTGTGAGCGACGGGCGTGGATGAAGGTGCGCCGCGGCCCCGGGATCCCGTGGCCGTTCCCCGGCTGAACAGCATCGGGGTCACGGAACTTGCACCAAAGTGCAAGGTTCTGCACCCCGATGCGGGTGAGGTCAGGGCAGGTGGTCGATCCGCACACGACGGCTGAGCGTGGGTCGGCCGGACCCGCGCGCCGGCTCGCCAGCCGCGACGGGCTGGTCGAGCACGGGCACCCCGCCAGACGAGCGTCCCTGGCCGGAGCGGCCGTTGCCGTTGCCGCCTCCGCCGTCCCCGCCACGGCTCGAGCCACCCCCACCCGAGCCTCCACGGCCTGAGCCCCCGCGACCGGAACCACCGCGACCGGAGCCGCTGCGCTTGCCGTTGCCCTGCCGCTTCTCACCGCCTCCGCCTGAGCGGCCCTCACTGGAGCCGGATCGCGCGGAAGCCACGGCAGGCTCGGGGCGGGTCCGGGTGCGGACGCGGACGGCGTCGCTGTCCTCGTCCTCCGTCTCGTCGGGGGTGGTGCGGGAGCGTGAGGGCTGGCTGCGGCGACGGGTGCGGGCCCGCTCGGGCGACTCGTCGTCCGAGGGCGGGCCCGATCCGCGGTCGGCCGACGTGGCCTGGGGTTCGTCCTGCGCTTCAGGCTCGTCGGATCGGTCCCCGGCGGAGCGGTCGCTGGTGGTGCTCCGGTCGGGCTTCCGGTCGCCGGCCAGGTGGTCCCACGGGGTCGCGTCCGGCAGGTCGAAACGTTCCTGCAGCAGATCCGACGTCGAGAACACCTCCTTGACGGCGTCCTCCTCGAGGTCCAGCTCACGCAGGATCATGCGCAGCCGGGACATCTCGGAGTGGTCCGCGAACGTGACCGCGACGCCGGCTGCGCCTGCCCGGCCCGTGCGGCCGATGCGGTGCAGGTACATCTTCTCGTCGTCGGGCAGGTCGTAGTTGATGACGTGGGTGACGTTGTCGATGTCGAGGCCGCGGGCGGCGACCTCGGTGGCCACCAGCACCTCGGCCTTGCCGTTGCGGAACTTCTCGAGGTTGCGCTCGCGGCTGGCCTGGCGGATGTCGCCGTGGATCGGGGTGGCGTTCACCCCGAGCTCCTTCAGGTCGCCGATCAGCCGGTCGGCCATGCGCTTGGTGCGGACGAAGACGGTGGCCAGCTCGGCGCTCGGGTCCTGGAGGATCCGTGCGAGGATCCGCGGCTTGTCCATCCGGTGGACGAGGAAGAAGTGCTGCGTCGTCTCGGGCGAGATCTGCGGTTCCTCGGACTCCGCCCGGATGAAGGTGGGCTGGTCCATGTAGCGGCGACCGACGGCGACGACCTCGCTCGGCATGGTGGCCGAGAACAGCAGCGTCTGCCGGTCCTCGCCGCACGCCTCGATCAGCTGCTCCACGTCGGGGAGGAAGCCCATGTCGAGCATCCGGTCGGCCTCGTCGAGGACGAGGACCTTGACGTTCGAGAGGTCGAGGTTGCCGCGGCGTAGGTGGTCGAGCAGGCGCCCCGGGGTCCCGACGACGATGTCGACCGTGTCGTTGCGCAGCGCATCCGTCTGGGGCTCGATCGCGACGCCCCCGTAGATCAGCAGCACGCGGGCGCCGACCTTGGAGCCGGTCGATTCGAGGTCGGCGGCGACCTGGATCGCCAGCTCACGCGTCGGGGCGATGACGAGCGCCTGGACGCCGGGTGCGCCGTGGTCGACGTGCTGGAGGAGCGGGAGCCCGAAGGCGAGCGTCTTGCCGGTCCCGGTCCTGGCCTGGCCGATCACGTCGGCCCCGGAGAGGCCGACCGGCACGGTCAGCTCCTGGATCGGGAACGGGGAGGTGATGTCCTGTTCTTCGAGGGCGGCGACCAGTTGCGGGCCG
>JAHWKO010000045.1 GCA_019347855.1 Actinomycetota bacterium | reverse complement strand
GGGCCGACGACGACCGCGTTCCGGCTCGCGTCGAGGTCGACGACGTACCGGCGCTCGTGCGTCGCGAGCCCGAGCCCGCGGCGCTGCCCGACCGTGTACCTCCAGACCCCGTCGTGCTCCCCGACGACCGTGCCGTCGAGGTCGACGATCGGCCCGCCGGCGACCGGCAGCCGGCGGGACAGGTACCCGGCGGTGTCCCCGTCCGGCACGAAGCAGATGTCGTAGGACTCGGGCTTCGCCGCGACCCGCAGGCCGCGGTCCGCCGCGTGGGCGCGGACCTCGGACTTCGTGAGCTCCCCGACCGGGAACAGCGACCGCTGGAGCTGCTCCTGCGTCGCGACGTACAGGACGTAGGTCTGATCCTTCCCGGGATCAGCGGCGCGTCGCAGCTCGACCACGCCGTCCGGCCGCTCGTGCCGACGGACGTGGTGGCCGGTCGCCAGAGCGTCGAACCCCAGGTCGGCTGCGCGCTCCAGGAGCGCCGCGTACTTCACGTTGCGGTTGCACTCGATGCACGGGTTCGGTGTGCGGCCGGCCGCGTACGTGTCCGCGAACGGCCGCTGGACCTGGTCGAGGAACCGCTCGGTCGCGTTCCAGACGTAGAAGTCGATGCCGAGCACCTGAGCGACCCGCCGTGCGTCCTGGGCGTCGTCCAGGGTGCAGCAGCCCTGACCCGGGACCTGATCGGAGAGGGGGACCTCCGCGAGCTTCAGGTGCACACCGGTGACGTCGTGGCCCTGCTCGACCAGGAGGGAGGCAGCGACGGCGGAGTCCACTCCCCCACTCATCGCGACGAGCACCCGGCTCACGCCAGCCCCCCGCCGCCCGCGGCGCGCAGGCTCGTGATGACGTCGGTGAGCACGTCCGCGCCTCTCTCGATCTCCTCGTCCGTGCTGGTCCAGCCGAGACTGAGCCGCACGCCCGCCAGGTCATCCAGGCCGGTCGCCGTCAGCACGTGGCTGGTCGAGGTCGCCCCCGCGTGGCACGCCGACCCGCCGGACAGGGCGAGACCCGCCTGGTCGCAGGCGAACAACAGCGCCTCGGCGTCGATGCCCTCAAGCGACGCATGCAGGTGCGATGGCAGCCGCCAGGCCGGATCCGCGGGTCCGTTGCGGCGGACGCCGTCCAGGTCCGACAGCCGCTTCCACAACCGGTCCGTCAGCTCCGCCAGCCGCTCGGGCAGGCCCGACCGGCGATCCGTGACGGCGGCGTCGACGGCTGCGCCGCACGCGGCGTCCAGGGCGGCCGCGAACGTGCCCGACCGGACGCCGCGGTCCTGACCGCCGCCGTGCAGCAGTGGCGTGAACGGCACCCCACGCCGCAGGTACGCGATCCCGACGCCGTTCGGTCCCCCGAACTTGTGCGCGGACAACGCCAGGGAACCCACGGGCCACGCCCGGACGTCGACGTCCCAGGTCGCGAAGGCCTGGACCGCGTCGACGTGGAAGGTGACGCCGCGGTCCCGCAGCTCGTCGCCGATCGCCGCGACGTCGTTCACCGCGCCCAGCTCGTTGTTGGCGGCCATCACCGCGACCAGCGCGGTGTCGTCCCGCACGAGCTCCAGGACCCGTTCGGGATCGACCCGCCCGTCGCGCTCCACCGGGGCCACGTCGAGCTCGAAACCCTGGTGCTCAGCGAGCCACTCGGCGGCCTCGAGCACCGCGGCGTGCTCGACCGCGCTCACGACGAGGTGCCGGCGGCCGTGATCCGCGCCCGCCCACGCCGCGCCCTTGACCGCGAGGTTGTCGGCCTCGGTGCCTCCCGAGGTGAAGACGACCTCGGACGGCGATGCTCCCAGCGCGGTCGCGATCGTCTCGCGTGCCTCCTCGACGGCCACGCGGGCGTCACGCCCAGGGCGGTGCCCGGACGACGGGTTGCCCAACGCGTCGTCCGCTGCCCACCGCTCGAGGGCGTCGATCGCCTCGGGGCGGGGGTGGGTGGTCGCGGCGTGGTCGAGGTAGATCACGTCTCAACGGTACCTACGAGCCCCCGCGCACGACCTTGACGATCGCGCCGCCACGCAGCGCGATGTGGACCTCGCCCTCGGGGCCGATCCCGAAGCCGGCGGGGTTGCCGCCGGTCTCGAACCACTCGCGCTCGTCGGACCGTACGCCGTTGTGGTAGTGGAAGCCGCGGACCCACCCGGCGCAGTGATCGGCGTAGAGGTACTGCCCGCGCATCTCGGGGATCGCCGACCCCCGGTAGACCACCCCGCCGGTCACGGCGCAGGTCCCCTCCCCGCCCTGGTTCGGCAGCGGGTACTCGAGCACCGGCTCGGTGTAGCCGCCGTCGCAGCGGGGCCGGTCCGGGGCGTAGTCGTGCGCCCCTTCTCGACACGGCCAGCCGAAGTCGGTCCCCGCAGCCGTGTACGGGACGACGTCGACCTCCTCCCAGTCGTTCTGACCAACGTCGCCGATGTAGATCAGCCCGTCGGTGGCGTCGATCGAGAACCGGTAGGGGTTGCGCAGGCCGTGCATGTGGTTGGTGGCGCCGCCGCCGTCCGGGTCGAGGCGGACGATCGCACCGAAGAGGTTCGAGGTGTCCTGGGCACGGTTCTCCGGATCGCCGCCACTGCCCCCGTCGCCGAGCCCCAGGTACAGCGCCCCGTCCGGGCCGACCTCGAGGTGGCCCCCGTTGTGGTTCGAGTACGGCTGGTCGAGGAACAGCAGGCGCCTCGTCGCCTCGGTCCCGGCGGAGTCGGCGGTCGCCCGCCGGTACTCCTCGACCACCGTGTCGCCGTTGCTGTCCGTGTAGTGCACGAAGAACCGGCCGTTGTCCGCGTACCCCGGGTGGAACGCCAACCCGAGCAGCCCCCGCTCCCCGCCGGACGACACCCGCCCCGCGATGTCCAGGAAGGTGCCGCCCCCCAGGATCCTGATCCGCCCCGGCTGCTCGACGACGAACAGCCGGTCGTCGCCCGGCGGCGTCGTCACGTACACGGGGTTGTCGAAGCCCGACCCCACCTGCTGGATCGCGAGCTGGACGTCGGTGGTGGCGAACCCGATCTGCCCGGCGGTCTCGAGGGACACCGCCGCCGGACCGCCGGCGACCAGCACCTCGCCCACGTCCCCCGCGTGGCTCTCGAACCAGGACTTGGTGGCGCCGGAGTCGACCAGGTCGCCGCTCGCGACCAGCACCGTGACACCACCCATCGCGAACGCGACCGGTCCCGCGGCCAGCCCGTCGGGGAAGTCCTCGCCCGTCGCTGCCACCACCGTCGCGAGGGAGCCGCCCTGCGCCGCGGCGGCGTCGGCCAGAAGGGTCGAGGTGTGGTAGCGATCGTCACCGCCGATGCGGTCGTGCCTGTCCACGTCCAGGTCCTGAGCGGTCACCTCGGGGATCGCCGCCGGGCCACCCACGACCGTGGCCTGCTCGGTCCCCATGGCGCGCAGCGTCTGGTTGGTGATCGCCGGCACCCCTCCGGGTTCTACCAGCAGGATCGGCCAGCGGGCGTGACCGGACAGCGCCCCGGAAGCCAACGCGTCCGGCCAGGCCTTGTGGGGGTCAGGGTGGGCCCCGAGGGCGATCAGGACGTGGCTGCCGGCGTCACCACCCCACCGGTCCACCGCGGTCCTCGCTGCCGCAGCTGCGGTCCCGAACCGATGGGGGTGGTCGGGGTCGGCGACCCGCTGCACGGTCAGCCCGAGATCCTCGATGTCGTCGGCGACCTGCGGGGACTGCGCGGCGGGACCGCCCATGAGGTACGCGGTCGCCTGTCCCGGGTCGGCCACGAGCCGCTGGATCTCGTCCTCCACCCGCGGGTCGAGCCCACCGTCGGGGTTGAGCAGGACCGGGGCGGACGCGGCCGCCGCGAGCGGCGCGGCTGCCAGCGCGTCCGGGAAGTCGCCAGCCGCCGCAACGACGACCGCCGAGGTCGAGTCCGCGGGGAAGCCCGCTTGGGACAGGAGGATCGCGGTGCCGACCCGGTCATCGCCGCTGGCCCGGTCCACCTGCGCAGCGGCAGCGGTGCCGGGGACGGCGACGACCAGCGGGAGCAGGACCGCGAGGAGCGCGAGCAGGCGGGCGCTACGAGCCATCGGAGGGACCCCGTCGTCCGGCGTTAGCATCGTCCGCACGCTACTCGCGGCAGGAGGGACATGACATCCGCCGAGGAACGGTTCGAGGGGGCCGCGCGTGCGCGTGGCCTGGAACCCGATGTGCAGCGTTGGCCCGAGGGGACGCGGACCGCGGCGGACGCGGCGATGGCCGTCGGCTGTGACGTGGCGCAGATCGTGAAATCGCTGGTGTTCGTCGCGGACGACAACCCCGTGGTCGCGCTCACCTCCGGTACGAACCGGGTCGACCTCGACAAGCTCGCGAACGCCTTGGACGCCGACACGGTCCGCAAGGCGGACGCCGGCGAGGTCCGGTCAGCGACCGGGTACGCGATCGGGGGGACGCCGCCGTTCGGCTACCCGGCGCCGTTGACCGTCGTGATCGACGAGGACCTGCTGGCGCATCCGCGCGTGTGGGCCGCCGCAGGCACGCCCGAGACGGTGTTCGCGATCGAGCCGGACGCGCTGCGGCAGGCCGCGCAGGCGACGACCGCGGACATCGCCGAGACCTGACCGCTACCGCTCGTCGGTGAACACGCTGCCGGCCCCCTCGACGTGGGCACGGATCTCTCCCACGTCGTCCACGGCGATCCGCCGCGGTTCGAGACCGGCGTGAGTGGCGAGACGTCCCTGGAGGTCAGGCAGGACCGCGTCGACGCCGGCGCCGGCGACCCGGACGACGTACCCCTCTGCTGGGTCGCGTTCGCTCGGGCCCTGGATCTGGACGCGCCACTCGCTCACCGCCGACGCCCGGTGGAGCACCCGTGCGGCGCCCCGCAGGTCCACCGCCACGACACCGCGTTCGGTGCGGAGGTCCACGTGCCAAGCCCCGGGGACCACGGGTGGGGCGACCCGCGGGACCGTCCGCCCGCACGCGGGGCACGGGTCCCAGGTCACGCCGCCGACGTAGTCACCGGTGCCGAAACGCACCAGGCCGGTCCCTCGCCACCCGGCCGAGGTCAGGGTGAGATCCCCGCCCGCCTCCGATCGGGTGCCGGAAGCCGGCTCGAGCACCTCGGCCACCTCGAGGTCGGGGAACGTGTGCAGGCCGGTCGAGCGACCGAGGTCGACGCTCTCGGCGCACTCCGCCCACAGCGTCCGTCCGCCGTCCGGACCCCACACGGCCAGCACACGCAGCCCGTCGGGTGCTCCGGCGGCATCCCAGGCGTCACGGATCTCCGTCCGGCGCGACCCGGACGGCGGCGCGCCGACGAGCAGCAGCGCACGGACCCCCGATACGTCGATCGCGGTCTCGATCAGCAGGGCGGCGAGCTCCACGGCCTCGGCGGTCGGGACCGCGACCACGGATGCCGGAACCAGCGCGAACCCGCGGAGGGCCTGCTCCAGCCCGCCTCCGAGGCCCCTCGGGTGGATCGCCAGCATCGAGGATCCGAGCGCGAGGTGGTAGAGGCCCCAGAAGCGCAGCGAGTCATCCGAGGGGACGGCGGAGATCAGCTCGTCCTGGTCATCGAGTCCCAGCACGGCTGCCGACCGGGCTCCGGCGCGGTGGAGCCGGTCCAGGTCGCTGCGGGTGTAGGCGACGGCGAGCCCACCGTGCCGACCGGTCGTGGTCACGTGCAGTGGCTTGAACTCGGTCAGCATCGCACGGCGCTTCCCGGCGGACCCCTGGCCCCGGATGCTCCGGGCGATGCTCCAGAGCGTCGAGAACGACGCCCGCGCCTTGACCTGTGCTTCGGTCGGTCGCAGCACCAGCGCGGGCGCGCCGGGGCCGCCGATCCCTTGGAGGTCGAGCTCGCGGACCGGCGGCAGCCGGCGGAGGTCCTCGGCGCTCTCGACGTCGTCCGGCTCGACGCCGGCCTGGCGGAACAGCTCGCCCCAGAAGGGGCTGTACGCGGCCGCCTCGGGGATCCAGCGCTCGATGATGGCGTCCTGGATGCGCTGGTGCTCGGACACGCTGCGTCGGTCCCAGTCGGCGCTCATGCCAGCTCCGTCCGGCGCGTCAACCCTTGCGCTTCCTGATCTCCTCGATCAGGGCCGGGACGACGTCGTACAGGTCGCCGACGACCCCGAAGTCGCTGATGTTGAAGATCGGCGCCTCCGGGTCCTTGTTGATCGCCACGATCAGCTGGGCCGTCTGCATACCGGCACGGTGCTGGATCGCGCCGGAGATGCCGGCCCCGATGTACAGCTGCGGCGAGATGGTCTTGCCGGTCTGGCCGATCTGGTGGCGGTGCGGGATCCAGCCGGCGTCGGCAGCTGCCCGTGAGGCACCGAGTCCGGCACCGAGCACGTCCGCGAGCTCGCCCATGAGCTCGAAGCCGGACTCCTCGCCCAGTCCACGTCCACCCGCCACGACGATGGCGGCCTCGGCGATGTCGGGCCGGTCGCCCGCCGCCTGGTGCACGCGGTCGACCACCTTGCTCTTCGTCGCGTCCTCGGACAGCTGCACGGTGAGCTCGACGAGCTCCGGGGTGTCCCCACCGGACTGCTCCGCAGCGAAGGCGTTCGGCTTCACGCCGACGAACGCCTTGTGGCCGGACCGGACGTGCGAGGTCGTGATCGTCTGGCCTCCGAACACGTCCTTGGTCACGATCAGGTCGCCGTCCTGGAGGTCGAGCCCGGATGCGTCGGTGATGATCCCTGCGTCCAGCCGGATCGCCAGGCGGGCAGCGACGTCCTTGTAGAAGTCGGACGAGGGGAACAACATGCGCTCGGCGTCGCTGCCGTCGAAGGCCATCTGGAGGGCCTCGACCATCGGCAGCGTCACGTGGTCGGTGGCTGCAGCGTCGTCCCAGACGTACAGCTTGTCGGCGCCGTAGGTACCGGCCTGGTCGGCGACACCCGATGCGCCGGGGCCGAGGGCGACCGCCGCGACCATGCCGCTGGTCGCGCCGGCGAGCTCACGGGCCTTCGTGAGCAACTGGGTCGACACCTTGCGGAGGTCGCCTTCGGCGTGGTCGATGAGGACGAGCAGTTCGCTCATGTCGGTTCTCGCTCCTGGTTCGTCGGTGGCCGCGTCGGGGCCGGTGTCAGATGATCTTCTGTTCCTCGAGCCACTCGGCGAGCGCGCTCGCGCCCGGTCCGCCGGTCCCGTCGTCCTCGACGACCTTCCCGGCCTCCTTCGGCGGGCGCGGCTCGAAGTCGAGGATCTCGGCCCGAGCGTTGTCGAACCCGACCTCGGAGGCGTCCAGCCCGATGTCCGCGAGTGCCTTCACCTCGAGCGGCTTCGACTTCGCAGCCATGATCCCCTTGAAGGAGGGGTAGCGCGGCTCGTTGATGGCCTCGACCACGGAGACGACCGCGGGCAGGGTGGACTCGACGACGTCCCAGCCCTCATCCGTCTCGCGGTGGACCGTGACCGTGTCGCCGTCGACCTCGAGCTTGCGTGCGTAGGTGAGCGACGGCAGCCCCAGGATCTCGGCGACCGCCGCGGGGACGATCGACGTCCGCGCGTCGGTGGCCTGCGCCCCGAGGAGGAGCAGGTCGAAACCCGTGTCCTCGACGGCTGCCGCGATGACCTTGGCGATCCCGATCGCATCGGATCCGGCCACGGCCTCGTCGCTGATCTGGATCGCGTCGTCCAGCCCGTAGGACAGGGCCTTGCGCACCGTGGACTGCGCGCTCTCGGGCCCGACGAGGAGGACCGTGACCTCGGCGTCGAGCTCATCCTTGAGCCGGCAGGCCTCCTCGATCGAGTACTCGTTCATGGGGCAGAGGACGGACTCGACCGCGTCACGATCCAGCGTCTTGGTGTCGTCGTCGAGCGGCTTGTCGCCGGCGGTATCGGGGACGCGTTTGACGGGGACGATGACCTTCACGGCAGGTCCTTCGAGGGTCGGGTGAGGGGCGTGCCCTGGACTCCGGCGAGCCAGAGCGGGATCGCCACGTGGTGCTTGCTACCGTTCGCACCGCATCATCGCAAGTCGATCGGTACCGCCGACGGACCGTAGCGGCCGCCGGACCCAATGTCCCGACCGTCCCGTTCGCGTCCGAGAGGTCCCATGTCCCCCTCCGACACCTCGACCCTGCAGATCACCGGGGAACGGACCGTCCCGGACGTCCCCGACGAGAACTACTGGTTCCAGCGCCACGTCGTCGCCTACCGGTTGGCCGCTGCGAAGGTCGACGGTCTGCAGGTCCTCGACGCGGGGTGTGGCGAGGGCTACGGCGCCGCCATGCTCGCGGACGCCGGTGCCCGACGGGTCGTCGCGGTGGACCTCGACGCCGCGTCGATCGACCACATCCGCGCCTCCTACCCGCAGGTCGAGGCGGTGCAGGCGGAGTTCGGATCGATGCCCGCCGACGAGGCCTCGATCGATCTGGTCACCTCGTTCCAGGTCGTCGAGCACGTGTGGGACCCGCCCGGCTTCCTGCGGTCCTTGCGACGGGTGCTCGTCCCAGGGGGCGAGCTGGTCCTGTCGACCCCGAACCGGCTCACGTTCACGCCCCACCACGACCACCCGGTGAACCCGTTCCACGTGAAGGAGTACGCCCCGGACGAGCTGCGCGAGGAGCTCGAGGCAGCGGGGTTCCGCGTCGGCGCGATCCTGGGGATCCGCCACGGACCGCGCCTCCGGGCGGCCGAGGCCGTCCTGCGCAGACCCCTCCCGGAGGTCCTGAACGAGACCACGCCCGACGACTGGCCGCCGGGTGTCCGCGCCCTGGTCCACCGGATCGCCCCCGACTGGTTCCGGCTGCGCTCCGACGGCCTGGACCGCTCCCTCGACATGATCGCGCTGTGTCGACGAACCTGATGGGAGACGTCGCGCTCGTCCTGCACACGCACCTCCCCCACGTCCGCCACCACGGGGCGTGGCCGGTCGGGGAGGAGTGGCTCTTCCAGGCGTGGGCGGAGGCGTGGCTCCCCGTCACCGAGGTCCTCCTGCGGTTGGCCGACGACGGGCACCGTGACGTGCTGACCCTCAGCGTCAGCCCCCCGGTCGCGCATCAGCTCGCCGACGACCGTCTGCGACGCGAGGTCGGGACGTGGATCGCCGGTCAGATGTGGCAGGCCGACGAGCAGCGCGGCCGCTACGCCGGCCCGCACCGCGATGCGATCCGCGGGCTCGCGCCCTTCCACTGGCGCCACCATCAGCGGGTACTGGACCTCCACGAGCGGGTCGAGGCCGGCGGGGGTCTGCTCGAGACCTGGCGGGACCTCGCGGACCGTGGCGTGATCGAACTCCTGGCCGGCCCGGCCACCCACCCCTACCTACCCCTCACCGCGGATCCCGAGCTCGTGGACGCGCAGCTCGCGTCCGGGCTCGCCGGGCACCGACGGTGGGCACCCCAGCCCGCAGGTCTGTGGCTCCCCGAGTGCGCCTACCGTCCCGCAGGCAGGGTCGCCGATCCCTCCACCGAACCGCTCCACGTGGACCCTCATGGCACACCGACCCTGCCCCGCATCGGCCCGGAACGGGACGGGCTCGAGGCCCACCTCGAGCGCCATGGGATCACCCACACCGTCGTCGATGCGGCCACGTTCGTCCAAGCTGCCGGCGGGACCGACCGCGACTGGACCCGCCGCCCCGACCTCCCGCAGGTCGAGGACGGCGACGTCTACGAGGTCGTGCACGACGGCGCCTTGATCGGGGACAGCGAGGTGGTCGCCTACGCGCGTGACCTCGCGGTCGCTTACCACGTGTGGTCGCCGTCCGCCGGCTACCCGGGCGACCCCTGGTACCGGGACTTCCACGCGCAGGGAGGGTTCGGGGCGTTGCCGTCGTGGCGGGTCACGGACAAGTCGGTCCCGGTCGAGCACAAGGTCCCCTACGAGCCCGCCGCCGCCGCCGCACGGGTCCGCGCCCACGCCGAGCACTTCCACGGCGTGCTGCGCGAGGTGCTCCTCCCGCGCCGGGACGCCCTGGTTGTGGCCGCCTACGACACCGAGCTGTTCGGTCACTGGTGGTTCGAAGGGCCCGCCTGGCTCGAAGGCACGCTGCGACGCGTCGCCGAGGACCCCGCGCTGTCGGCCACGACGCTGGCGTCACGGCTGCGGCGACGGCCGCCGAGCCGACGACTGGCGTTGCCGGAGTCGTCCTGGGGGTACGCGAAGGGCCATGCCTCGTGGGTGACCCCCGAGACCAGGGACCTGTGGCGGCGGCTGCGCGAGGCAGAGGCCCGATTCGCGCGCGAGGTCCGCGGGCACCACTCCCCCGAGGACGAGGTGGCGATCCAGGCCGCCCGCGAGCTCGCCCAGGCCCAGGCGAGCGACTGGCCGTTCCTGATCAACCGGGGCGGCAGCGGGCGGTACGCGCGCGACCGCTTCGATGGGCACCTCGAGCGCTTCCACCGCCTGGTCGACGCGCTCGACGCCGTTGGATCGACGGAGCTCGCTGCCCACTCCCGTCACCTCGCCGACGCGCCACGGGACGTCGGCCCCTTCCTCCCGCCCGTCTCTCGCGAGGCCGTCGCCTGAGCTCGCCAGATCCGAACGTGCGTTCACCGCGCATGAGTACGCTGTGCGGAGGGTTCGTGTCACACCCTCCCTCTACGGTGTCTGTCATGAACACGGACACGCGGCTCGCGGGGGAGGACCGAGGGGTCTGGGAGCTGGCCGCGCCCGACGATGGTCAGACGGGTGGCCCCGCGGTCCGTGCCGCGCAGGATGACGGGTACCTGACCGAGACCCAGGCGGTCGACCGGCTAGGGGAGCTCGACGACGCGATCGCCCGTCGGGAGGACGCCCAACGCCAGATCGTGACGTTGCTCGGCGAGCTCGTGCGGTCGGGACGCATCGAGCAGCTCGAGGGGCTGACGCCGGAGCTGCTGTTGAAGCTCAAGCATGCGCAGTCCGGTCTGGACTGCTGGCTGGTCCTCACGGCGGTGGAGGTGCTGGCCCGCATGCCGGCCACGGCCCGGCTGTACCGGCAGGGGCTGTTGTCCTGGTCGCAGGTCTGCCAGATCGTCTCCCGGGTGCGGCGCCTACCGGTCGAAGCCATGGGGATCATCGACCGGCGCATCGACGCGTCCACGGACCTATTGGACGCGTTGGGTCCTGACGGGCTGGAAGCCGCCGTCGACCAGGCCGTGCGTGAGGCCCAGGGCCCCGAACGTGCCGAGAAGGACGAGGCCCGGGCCCGCACGGACGGGTTCGTGCACCTGCAACCCAAGCTGTTCGGCGGGATCAAGCTGTACGGCGAGTACGACGACCCCGTCGAGGCCGCCACCATCGTCAACGGCCTGGACGCCGCCGCCGCGACCGCCCGACGCCACGCCCACCACGACACCGACCCCCACACGGACACGGGCGACCGAGCCGGTGACGGTGACCGGGAGGACGGTCGGGGGTCGCCGGTCGTGGTGGTGGGGACGAGGACTGCTGGACCTGTGCGCCCACGAACTCGCCGGCCACGACACCTGCGACGACCGCGCTGACGCCGACCCCGCAGGCAACGGCCCCGGAACCGGCCAGCGCAAGACCGCCAAGCCGCTGGTCCTCGTGCACGTCGACCTCGAACACACCACCGTCACCGACGCCGGCAACGTCGAGCTGGGCGTCCCGGGCGGCGGGCTCCCCGCGATCACCCGCCGACGGCTCGAAGAGATCCTGTCCACCGACCATGACCTGCGCATCGTGCTGTTCGACGACGGCCGACCCCTGGCCACCTCCGACCTGATCCACGCCGACGACATCCCCACCAAGACCCGCATCGCCGTGCGGGCACGCGACCGCGGCTGCCGCTTCGACGGACGCACCCCCGCCGCACGTGCCCACCAACACCACATCGACGGACGCGCCAACGGCCACCACCCCGACCGCATCATCACCGTCGGCCCCTGGGCCCACCTGCGTGCCATCCACCGCCACGGCTGGCACCCCGAACTCCAACACCACGGCATCATCCGATGGCGACGCGGCACCTCGACCTTCCGCACCCTGCCCTGGGGAACACCCCTCAGACGCATGGCGCCGGACGACGACCCCAACGGTGACTACGGCGGCGGCTGACCACCGACCATCACCCGTCCCCGTCCCATGCCCACCTAGGTCCTGCGAGGTCGGTCGGTCTGGGGGCATCACCTAGCATCAGGACCGTGCGCGTCCTGCTGCTTTCCTGGGAACACCCGCCCGTTATCGTCGGTGGGTTGGGGCGGCACACGGCGGCGCTGTCGCGACACCTCGCCGCCCAGGGTCACGAGGTGCACGTGCTCACCCGCGGCGACGGAGACGCTCCCGCCGACGAGTGGGTTCAGGACGTGCACATCGTGCGGGTCAACGAACCGCCGCCGCGGATCCCGTTCGACACCG
This sequence comes from Actinomycetota bacterium, assembly GCA_019347855.1. The sequence goes on along the minus strand of JAHWKO010000045.1, from coordinate 6,687 downwards.
ACCACCTCGTTGCGTGGGTGATGGCGCTCGACATCGGGCTGCAGTCCGCGGGCGCACGCCTGATGCGCGAACACGACATCGACGTGATCCACGCGCACGACTGGCTCGTCGCGTACGCCGCCGCGGGCTTGAAGGCCAGCCACGACCTCCCCTTGGTCGCGACGATCCACGCCACCGAGTACGGCCGGCACCAGGGCAGCCTGCCATCCGAGCTCAGCAAGGTGATCCACCAGGTCGAGTGGTGGCTCACCTACGAGGCGCGGAGGGTCATCACCTGCTCCCGGTACATGAAGCGGCAGGTCGCGACGCTCTTCGAGCTACCGGCCGAGAAGATCGACGTGGTCCCGAACGGGGTCGCCGTCGAGGACTTCCGCTTGCCGGGCGACGCGGTCGCGGCCTTCCGGAGGGAGGTGCTGCGCCGTGGGGAGCGGATGGTGGTGTTCGCCGGCCGACTCGAGTGGGAGAAGGGTGTGCAGACGGTCCTGCACGCCATGGAACGGATCCTTGACGAGGTCGGGCCGGTCCGGTTCTTCGTCGCCGGCGAGGGCTCGTACCTAGCCGAGCTGCGCAAGCTCGTGCGGACGCTCAAGCTGACCCGGCGGGTCGAGTTCACCGGCTTCCTCGAGGACCGCGAGCTCCGGCTGCACTACGGAGCGGCGGACGTGGCAGTGACCCCCAGCATCTACGAACCGTTCGGGCTGGTCGCGATCGAAGCGATGGCCTGCGGGACGCCGGTGGTCGTCGGCGACACTGGAGGGCTGCGCGAGATCGCCAGAGGTGGGGCGGGGTTGCGCTTCGAACCCGAGGACCCCGAGGGGTTGGCCGACGCCCTGATCGACGTGCTCACCGACGCCCAGCTGTCCCAACGGCTCGTGGACCGCGCTGCGGACGTCATCGAACGTCGCTACGACTGGGCCGCGGTCGCCCGTCGGACGAGCGAGGTCTACTCCCAGGCCGTAACCGAGGAGCAGGAGCTCCGGGGCGACCCGGACCCGCGCCCGCCACTCCGAGCGCTGCTCGAGCGTGCTCGGATCCTCCAGGACGACATCGCTGGCTGACCGAGCCCTCAGAGCCGGCTGATGAGGTTCACGATCAGCGTCAGGACGAGCGACACGACGAGCATCGAGACGAGGGGGATGTACACGCGGGTGTTCTCGCCCTCGATGCGGATGTCGCCAGGCAACCTGCCGAACCACGAGAGCGCCCCGCTCCAGATCAGGACCCCCACGACGACCGCGCCGACACCCAGCGCGATGACGATCAGTCCAGCGGTCCGGTTCACGGGCTGAGGGTACGCCGCGCCGTGCGGTCCCTGCCCCTCGGGACACCTACCCTTCCGGCGTGAACGGATGGCGGATCGTCCGGCGCATCGTCGGGATCGGGTTCAGCTCGATCCTGGGTGCGGTCGTGCTCATCGGGTTCTTCGCGTGGCTCGCGCTGCACGTGCGCTGGGAGATCCCGGAGGCCGCCCAGCTGTCGGGGCCGACGAGCATCGTCGCCCGTGACGGCAGCCTGCTGACCCGCCTCACCGCCGAGGTCGACCGCCAGGAGATCCCGCTCGACCGCGTGAGCCAGGACGCGATCGACGCCGTGGTCGCCAGCGAGGACGCCCGCTTCTACGAGCACGAGGGCGTCGACCCTGTCGGCTTGCTCCGCGCGGTCGTGACGAACGTCCGCACCGGCGCGATGAGCCAGGGCGGGTCCACGTTGACCCAGCAGTACGTCAAGAACGCCTTCACCGATGCGGATCGCACCATCATGCGCAAGGTCCGCGAGGCGGTGATCTCGATCCAGCTCGAACGTGAGCTCGAGAAGGACGAGATCCTGGAGCGCTACCTCAACGCCACCTACTTCGGCGAGGGCGCCTACGGCATCGAGGCCGCCGCCCTCACCTACTTCGGCGTGCCCGCTTCGGAGCTGTCGATCGAGCAGGGCGCGCTGCTCGCCCAGCTCCTCCCGGCCCCGTCCCGGCGCAACCCCCGCGACGACCCCGACGGCGCGGACGCCCGAGCGGACGCCGTGATCCGCAACATGCGGCAGCTGGGCATGATCACGGCGGGGGAGGCCGACCGGGCCCTCGCGGCCCACGTCGAGATCCGACCGATCGAGCGGCCGCCCACCCGGTTCCCGCACTTCGTGGAGCACGTGCGCCGCCTCCTGGTGGACACCTACGGCGAGGAACGGGTCCTGCAGGGTGGCCTCACCGTCGCGACCACGGTGGACCCGGCGTCGCAGGAGCAGCTCCTCGCCGCGGTCCAGGCCAACGTGCCGCCGCAGGAAGGTGACCCGTCGGTCGACGCCGGCGCGGTCGCGATCGACCCGCGGACGGGCGACCTGCTGGCGCTGTACGGCGGCCGGGACTTCGCGACCAACCAGGTCAACCTCGCGACCCAGGGCCGTTTCCAGGTGGGCTCGGTGTGGAAGCCGTTCGTGTTCGCGAGCGCGCTCGAGCAGGGGATCCGCTCCCAGGCTCGCTACCGGGGGCCCTCGAGCCTGCGCATCGGCGACAAGGCCTTCCGCAACTACGGCGGCTCGGGGTACGGACGCATCACGATGCGCGAGGCGCTCGTGCGGTCGGTGAACACGGTCTACGTGCAGGTCGCGGAGGACGTGGGGGTGCCCGCGATCATCGACATCCTGCACCGGGCGGGGGTCCGGAGTCCGCTCGAGAACCCGGACGACGGGCTCGATGTCGGGCTGTCGATCGCGCTTGGCGCCCCGGACGTCGATCCGGCCCTCGGCATCGGACCGACCGTCCTCGACGTGGGCTCGACCTTCGCGACACTGGCGAACGACGGCGTCTCCTGCCCCGTTCGGACGATCCTCGAGGTGCGGGGACCCGACGGGTCGGTGCTGGACCCGCCGATCGAACGCCAGCCACCGGAGGACCTCCTCGAGAGCCGTCCTGAGGAACTCGTCGCCCACGACGACGGCCGCTGTCACGGGGCGATCGACGCGAACATCGCCCGGACCACGACCCAGGTACTGCAGGACGTCGTGTCCCGAGGGACCGGGACGCGGGCCCAGATCGGACGCCCCCAGGCGGGCAAGACGGGGACCGCGAACGAGTACGAGAACGCCTGGTTCGGCGGGTACACCCCGAACCTGGCGATGGCGATATGGGTCGGACACACCGACTCCGTTCGGTCGTTGCGGAACATCCGCGGAGCCGATCGGGTGTGGGCGCGGGTCACCGGCGGCAGCATCCCAGCGCTGACGTGGCGGGACGCCGCGGCGGCGATCCTCGAGGACGTCGCGCCCGAGGACTTCCCGGAACCGGGCGAGTTCGGCACGGACGGCCGGGGCGTACGGCCGGCGATGCGCGTGAGCCCCCCGCCGCCGGCTCCTACCTCCTCGGCGACCCCGACGGACGGACCGACCGGGGACGACACCGGAGGGTCCGACGGGGGGACCGACGCGGGCACCGATGACGGCGAGGACACCGACGGTGAACCGTCCGAGAGCCCATCCCCCGACGAGAGCCCGAGCGACGGTGAGTCGGACGACGGTGGGACGTGCCTCCCACCGGTCGTGACCAGTGGGTGCGACGACGACGGCTAGCACGGCTTGCAGCCCGCGCTACTCCCCGCCGCCCCCCTCGCCGACGTCACCCGCGCCGCAGCGGATCAGCGACTCGCACAACACGCGGACGGGGATGGCCGGGTTCGCCGCCCCGCCCGCCCCGTAGGGGGCGTAGGACGTGGACGCGACCGCGACCACGCGGCCTCCGCCGTCGACCACCGGGCCCCCACGGGCCACGTCGGGCAGCGCGGTGTCGAGCAGCAACGCCCCGGGCTCTGCGGCTCCCACCGACACCCCGACCTGGCTCAGCGTCCCGGTCGGGGTGAGGCCGACCGCGAAGAGCCGCGCCCCGGTCGTCACCTCGTCGTCCTCGGGACGCCACTCGGGCACCTCGACCCTGGGGAGCCCGGTCACCCGCAGCAACGCGAGATCGCGGTCGGCGTCCCACGAGTGGACCTCCGCCCCCACGGTGGCCCCGCCGTAGGTCAGTTCGGCCTGTCCGACCGGGAACCCCGGCCGTTGCGGGTCCGCCACCACGGCGAACGTGGTGACGAAGAACGCCTGGCCCTCGCCCACGACGACGGCGAAGGCCGATCCGGTCCGGATCACCCTCTCGGCGGGGCGGGCCGGCTCCTGGGGCTCCTCCGTGCCCCCGGGTCCGGCAGGGGGCGGCGAGGGCTCCTCCGCGGGGCGGACGACGACGACCGCCTGGACCGACGCGATCCCCGCGGCCGTGGCGTCCTCGATCGGAGGCGTGACGGCCAGCTCGTCACGGACCGCGGCGACCTCGTCCTGGATGTCGGTGCGCGCCTGCTCGGCAGCCTCGCTGACCTGCTCCACGGCGGTGGCGAGGTCGCGTCGTGCGCCCTCGGTCTCGGCCCGCAGCGCGTCGACCTTCTGCGCGTAGTAGACCGCCGCGAGCGACCCGGCCAGCACGGCCCCGAGCAAGCCGACCGCGACGAACAGCGGGACGGTCCAGAACCCGAGTCGGCGTGGCCCGCCGAACAGGCCCTCCTTGAACCGGACCCAGAGGCTGCGCCCGCCCGACATGGTCCGCCCCCAACTCTCCTCGTCGCTCACGCGTCCACCTCCGTCGCAGTCTTGGGTGACCCAAGACAGCGACTCTCGCGCCGCTCCTGCGTCGCGTCGCTCACCGGTGAGCCGCCGGACCCTCGAGGGGATCACCCGGGATCGGCTGGCCGGCACGCTGCAGGGCCAGGGCCTCCTCGGGCTCCATGCCCTTCGGCAAGCGAGACCGCACGACCCGGGCCGGCACCCCGACCGCGATCGAGAACGGCGGGATGTCCTTGTTCACGAGGCAGTGGCTCGCGATCACCGAGCCGTCACCCACGTCCACGCCCCGCAGGACGCTGGCCTTCTCGCCGATCCACACGTCCCGGCCGATCCGGACGGGCGACTTCACGATGCCCTGGTCCTTGATCGGGATGTCGAGCCGGTCGAACCGGTGGTCGAAGTCGCAGATGTAGATCCAGTCGGCCAGGATCGAGGCGCCGCCGACCTCGATGTCGAGGTAGGCGTTGATGACGTTGTCACGCCCCATCACCACCTTCGGCCCGAGCGTGAGCTGGCCCTCGTGTGCCCGGAGCTTGTTGTCGTTGCCGATCCAGCACCACGGCCCGAGCACGATCCGGCCGTAGCCGGGGCGCGCGTGGAACTCCACGCGCTTCCCGGTGAAGACCACGCCCTGGTAGGTGACGTGCCGGTCGACGATGCGGTGCCAGAGGTACCGGGCGAACAGGCGGCGGTACTGGTTCGTGTACATGCGCCGCTCCACCGCGAAGCGGATCGCCTGACGCCAGCCCCACCGGGGGTACTCGAGGCGGGGCGGCGGCCGCAGCCGCAGCGACCGCTCGAGGTCGGTGCCGCCGACCGTGTCCGCGACGACGTGGGCAGCGCGGCGTTGTCCCTCGGCGGCGACGGTCGCCCCGACCGTGCGCCCCACGTGGTGGCGGAGCGCTTCGTCGAGGAGGTCCTCGTCGAGCCGGTCGGGTTCCGCCGCCATCGCCGCTACGCCGGCTTCCGGCCGTGCAGGACGACGTTGTAGAAGAGGTCCCGCGGGACGAACCGGGACAGCACCGCCTCGTCGAGACGTTGGAGACGCAGGTAGTTGCGGTACGCGAAGAAATACCAGCCCGTAGGCAACTTGCCGTCCGCGACCGAACCTTCGATCGTGCGTATGATCCAGCCGAACCAGCTGGCCGTGAGGTCCTCGGTGACGACCCGGACGTCCCGGAGACCGACCCGTGTCGCGATGTCCTCGACATCGGACGGCACGAACGTGTGCAGGTCGACCTCCCACTCGAGCGCGGCGACGTCCGCGTCCTCGCCGTCGTGGTGGTGCTCCTTGCGCCAGTCGCGGAGGAACGGCACCGCGGTGACGGCTCGGAGGCCCAGGTAGGTCCCGCGCTTGATCCGTTGCAGGATCCGGTCGCCCCACAGGGTCGGTTCACCCGCGATCACGAGCGTCCCGCCCGGGGCGAGCACGCGGTACATCTCCGCGAGCGCCGCTTCCGGATCGGGGAGGTGGTGCAGGAACGCGTGCCCGACCACGAGGTCGAAGCGATCGTCCTCGTACGGCAGGGCCTCGGCGTCGCCCTGCCGGATCTCGACCTCCAGGCCGTGGTTCGCGGCGTTGCGCTTGCACACCTGCAGCATCCCCTCGGAGATGTCGGTGGCGTGCGCGTCGCCGCCTACGTACCCGGCTTGCCACAGGTTGATCAGGAAGAACCCGGTCCCCGCCCCGACCTCGAGGACGCGTTCGTAGCTGAGGTCCGCATCGGCGACCTTGCGGAACCGGTCGCGCGCGTACTCGATGCAGCGCTCGTCGTAGGAGATCGAGAACTTGTCGTCGTAGGTGCCGGCCTCCCAGTCGTGGTAGTCGGCCTGCTTGCGTTTGATCTCGGCGGTGTCCTGCACCGTGCCCTCCTCAGCGGCCCGTGAACTCGGCCTGGCCGGGCCCGTTCTCGATGAAGCTCTCGATGCCGATGTCCGCGTCGTCCGTGGCGAAGCACTCGGCGAACAGCGACGCCTCGAGCCGGAGCCCCTGGTCCAGCGAGGTCTCGATCCCGTCCTGGATCGCCTGCTTGGCGAGACGCAGCGCGAACGGACCGGCCGCGTAGCCGGCGGCGGCGTCGAGCGCCTGCT
>JAHWKO010000044.1 GCA_019347855.1 Actinomycetota bacterium | reverse complement strand
ATCTTCGCCGCCCCGGTCGCCTACCACTTCGGTGCGGGGTTCGTGCCGATCCGCAAGGCCGGCAAGCTCCCGGCTCCGGTCCGTGCCGTCACCTACGACCTCGAGTACGGCACCGAGACGTTGGAGGTCCACGAGGACGCGATCGAGCCGGGGGAGCGTGTGCTGATCGTCGACGACGTGCTGGCCACTGGCGGCACCGCGGTCGCAGCGGCCGGCTTGGTCGAGGAGCTCGGGGGCCAGGTCGCGGGGATGGGGTTCCTGATCGAGCTCGGCTTCCTCGGCGGCGCCGAGCGGATCGCCGGATACGACCGGGTGTCACTACTGACCTACTGAACCACTGGTCTCGCAGGTCCTGAGCCTCGCCGGTGCTGGGTGGAGGACCACGCTCCTCGCCACGTTGCCTCCGCTCTACGTCGTTCCACAGGTGGCTCGTCGCTCCTTCGAGGCCTCCGGCTCGGCCTCTCAGAGGGTCCTCCACCCAGCACCTGCGAGCCCGCTCCGGCCCGTCAGCTCACCCTCGGGGTCTGGAGCGCTCCTCCGCTCGTTGGGTGCCGGCGGAGGGACCCTCGCGACGGAGGCGAGCGGAGCGATGCCGACCGAGCGCGAGGAGGGAGCGGAGCGTTCCCTCCGGTGGTCCCTCCGACGGGACCCGACGAGCGGTCAGCGTTACCCTCTAGGTGCAGCTGAGGAGTGTGATTGGCGAGCGAACCGGAGTCCGGGAGCGGCGTCGGGGTCGGCGTCGAGCCGGATGCGGACGGCCTCGAACGCCCAGACGACGGTGCCGAGCGGACCGGCGGCGGGAGCGACGGTCGGGGGCGCTCGTCCGTGCTGCCGGCCGGCGTGAAGAACGTCCTCGCTCGTCTCCCGCTGCCGATCCGTGACAGCGTGCCGAACGAGATCTCGAGCCTCGCCGCGCGCATCCGTGCGTCCAGCCCCAAGGTCGACGTCCGTGAGGTCTCCCGTGCGTACGAGTACGCCGACGCCGCACACGACGGGCAGATGCGACGCTCCGGTGAGCCCTACATCACCCACCCGATCGCGGTGGCCGAGAAGCTCGCCGACCTCGGGCTCGACACCGCCACGATCGTGGCCGCCCTGCTCCACGACGTCGTGGAGGACACGCCATCCTCGCTCGCGCAGATCGCCGAGCTGTTCGGCGACGAGGTCGCTCAGTTGGTGGATGGCGTCACCAAGCTGGAGCGCCTGAAGGTCGACTCGAAGGAGCAGCAGCAGGCGGAGACGTTCCGCAAGATGATCCTCGCCATGGCCAGCGACATCCGCGTGCTGTTGGTCAAGCTGGCCGACCGTCTGCACAACATGGAGACGATCGACGCCCTCGCGCGCGAGAAGCAGAAGCGGATCGCCCACGAGACGCTCGACATCTACGCCCCCCTCGCCCACCGCCTCGGGATGCAGCAGTTCAAGCTGGCGCTCGAGGACCTCTCGTTCGGGACGCTGCATCCGAAGCGCTACGACGAGATCGTGGCGATGGTCACCGAGCGCACGCCTCAGCGCGACGCCTACCTCGAGCAGGTCATCGGCGAGGTCAAGGAGCAGATGCGCGAGCTGAAGATCAAGGGTGAGGTGACCGGCCGCCCGAAGCACTACTACTCCATCTACGAGAAGATGGTCGTCAAGGGGCGCGAGTTCGACGAGATCTACGACCTCGTCGGCATCCGGGTGATCGTCAACTCGGTCCGTGACTGCTACGCGGTCCTGGGACAGATCCACGCGGCCTGGCGCCCGGTCCCGGGGCGGTTCAAGGACTACGTGGCGATGCCCAAGTTCAACCTCTACCAGTCGCTGCACACGACGGTCATCGGTCCGAAGGGTCGTCCGCTCGAGATCCAGATCCGCACCCGGGCGATGCACCGCACCGCCGAGTTCGGCGTGGCGGCTCACTGGAAGTACAAGGAGTCGGCGCGGACCGATCAGGCCGAGCTCGAGTGGCTCCAGCAGATGCTCGACTGGCAGCAGGAGGTCAACGAGCCGCGCGATTACCTCGACACGCTGAAGATCGACCTCTACGACGACGAGGTCTTCGTCTTCACCCCCGCTGGGGACGTCATGGCGCTGCCGACCGGCTCGACGCCGATCGACTTCGCCTACGCCGTACACACCGAGGTGGGTCACCGGTGCGTCGGGGCGCGGATCAACGGCAAGCTCGTTCCGCTCGATCACGAGCTCCAGAACGGCGACACCGTCGAGATCCTCACGTCGAAGGCGGAGGACGCGGGACCTTCCCGCGACTGGCAGACGATCGCGGTCTCGTCTCGGGCCAAGAGCAAGATCCGTGGGTACTTCAACCGCGAACGTCGCGAGGACGCGATGGAGCGCGGCCGCGAGGCGATCGAACGGGCGCTGCGGAAGAAGGGGATGTCGTTCTCGCGGTTGGCCGGTTCGGGGGACCTCAAGGCGGTCGCCGACGACATGTCCTACAAGGACCTCGAATCGCTGTACCGGGCGGTCGGCGAGAACCACGTTTCGGCTGGGACCGTCGTCGGGCACGTCGAGGCTCGGATCAACCCGGAGGAGGACGAGGGACCGCTCGGGCACCTGGATGCGTGGCCCACCGAGGTCGAGCCCCGCACCAGCGAGGGGATCATCGTCGAGGGAGCCGAGGGCCTGCTGACGAGCCTGGCGCGGTGCTGCACCCCGGTGCCCGGCGACGAGATCGTCGGGTTCGTGACGCGTGGGCGGGGCGTGACCGTCCACCGGGACGACTGCCCCAACGTGGCTGACCTACGCGAGACGCAGGAGGACCGGCTCCTCACCGTGTCGTGGGACCGCCAGGCGGTCTCGACGTTCCTGGTCTCGATCCAGGTCGAGGCGATCGACCGCAAGCACCTGCTGCGCGACATCACCGCGGTCCTCGGCGACCTGCACATCAACATCCTTTCGGCGCAGGTCACCACCCGGCGCGACCGCATCGCGGTCCTGCGGTTCTCGTTCGAGCTCGCCGACCCGACCCACCTCGAGTACGTGTTGCGCTCGGTGAAGCGTGTCGAGGGCGTGTACGACGCCTACCGCTTGGTCCCGCGGGGGCGTGACGGGGCGGATGACGAGGCGTAGGACCCAGGTCCCGACCTCGCCCGCCCGGAGCCCGTGACGGCGGCCTCGGATGAGCCTTGCACCGGGCTCGACACCTGGCAACGACGTCCCGGCGATAGCCTCCCATCGGTAGTCGGTTCGTCCACGGCTGGGACTCATGTGGTTCGTGATCGGTTCGTCGTGGGGTTCCCCTTGGGGCGGTGGCAGTCCAACTGCTTCGTCATCGGTGATCGCAGCCGCGGCACGGCCGTGGTCGTCGACCCGGGGGAGGGGGCTGCTGGCACCGTCCCGGACATCCTCCAGCACGAGGACGTCAGCCTCGAAGCGATCCTCCTGACGCACGGGCACATCGACCACCTGTGGGCGGCTCCGACGCTCGCTGACCGGTTCGACGTGCCCGTCCTGCTCCACCCGGACGACCGCTGGCTCTGGAACGACCCTGCGGCCGGGTTCGGCGGCGGTATCCCGCCGGGGGCGATCGAACAGCTGATGGGTGGTCCGTGGGACCCGCCCTCGGAGCGACTCGAGGACATCGAGGACGGCGTCCAGCTACCGCTGTCCGGTGTGACCATCGAGGTCCGCCACTCGCCCGGCCATACACCGGGCCACTGCACGTTCCTCGTCCCCGACCTGGTCGACGCCGACATCGAGCTCGGCGGACCCCTCGATGCCCCCGATCCGGGTCTGTTGTTCTCCGGCGACCTCGTGTTCCAGGGCTCGATCGGGCGGACCGACTTCCCCCGCGGCTCCTACCAACAGCAGATGCGCTCGATCGCGCGGACCTTCCTCGACCTCGAGGACGAGACGCTGGTGCTGACCGGGCACGGCCCCCAGACGACGGTCGGTCGGGAGCGTCGCTCCAACCCGTTCCTCCGGGAGCTCGTGTCGGAGTGATGGGCGAACGCCCCGGGTAGGGTCGTCAGCCACGCCATCTGAGGTTCCCCCAGCCGTGTCCGACACCAACCCCGCCTCCGGGACCCGCGACTTCCTGGCACAGGAGGTCCGACGCCGTCAGCGCGCTTTCGCGACCGTCCGCGAGGTCTTCGAACGCCACGGTTTCGAGCCCCTCGATACCCCCGCCTTCGAGCGTCTCGACGTGCTGCTCGGCAAGTACGGCGAGGAGGGTGACAAGCTCATCTTCAAGATCCTCAGGCGGGGGGAGCACGAGGCCACCGGCGAGGCGGACCTCGCGCTGCGGTACGACCTCACCGTGCCGTTGGCGCGCGTGGTCGCGCAGTACTCCGACGAGATCATCGAGCCGTACAAGCGCTACCACATCGCACCGGTGTGGCGCGCGGACCGTCCCGGGAAGGGACGCTTCCGCGAGTTCGTGCAGTGTGACATCGACGTCGTGGGGAGCGACGACCGGCTGGCCGATGTCGAGGTCATGGTCACGGTCGCCGAGGCCCTCGATGCCCTGGGGGTGCGGGACTTCGAACTGGCGGTGAACTCTCGGCTCGCGTTACACGGGCTGATCGAGGCCTACGGGATCCCCGAGGAGCTCGAGGAGACCGCCTTCGTGGCACTCGACAAGTTCGACAAGATCGGTCCCGACGGGGTCGCTGCGGAGCTGCGTGAACGTGGCGTCCCACCGGATGTCGTCGAGGACATCGAGCACCACCTCCACGCCGAGGATGTCCGTGGCCACATCCGCGACCTCCTGATGGGCAACGAACGCGGCAAGGCTGGCCTCGCGGAGCTCGATGAGGTCATCGAGCTCGTGCGGGACAACATCCCAACCGGAACGGTGTCGTTCGCGCCCTTCCTCGCCCGGGGGCTCTCGTACTACACGGGCCCGATCTTCGAGACCTTCGCGCCCGGCCTCGGCAGCAGCATCGCCTCTGGTGGCCGCTACGACGATCTCGTGGGGATGTTCACCGCCCGGGACATCTCCGCGTGCGGGGGGTCGATCGGGTTGGAGCGAGTCCTCGAGGTCCTGGACGACGACGACGCGGCCACCGCCTCGACGGCTGTGCTCGTGACGGTGTTCGACCACGAGGGCCGGGCCGACGCCGTACGGGTCGCCGGTGACCTCCGGACGGCCGGTCTGGACGTCGATCTCTACGTCGGTGATGGCGACCGCCTCGGCAAGCAACTGCGGTACGCCGACCGCAAGGGCATCCGCTACTGCGTCGTCCGCGGCCCGGATGAGCGCGAGGCAGGAACGGCTGCAGTGAAGGACCTCGTCACCGGCGATCAGGAGCCCGTCGGCCTGGACAGGCTCGCCGATCACATCCGTCGACTCCAGGAGTCCCACGAGTGACGACCCCGTACGGCAGCATGCGCACCGACGGCGCCGGCACCCTGCGAGCCGAGCACACCGACGAGACCGTGACCCTCGCCGGGTGGGTCGACACCCGTCGCGACCACGGGGGTGTCGCGTTCCTGGACCTCCGCGATCGCAGCGGCATCGTGCAGGTGGTGGCGGATCCCGAACAGGGTGAGGCCCTCGAAGCTGCCCACCGGGTCCGCAACGAGTGGGTCGTGCAGGTCACCGGGACGGTGCGCGCCCGTCCCGAGGGGATGGAGAACCCCAGCCTGGATACCGGTGCCATCGAGGTCTACGCCTCCGACCTGACCGTGCTCTCCGAATCCGAGCCGCCACCGTTCCCGGTCGAGGACGGGATCGGGGCGGATGAGGTGATCCGCCTCAAGCACCGCTATGTCGACCTGCGACGACCCGAGATGCTGCGCGCCCTGGAGATCCGTCATCGCACCGTCCAGGTGATCCGGCGGGTCATGGATCGGCACGGGTTCCTCGACATCGAGACGCCGATCCTCACGCGCCCCACCCCCGAGGGAGCGCGGGACTTCCTGGTCCCATCGCGTATGCAGCCCGGACGCACGTACGCGCTGCCGCAGTCGCCCCAGCTCTTCAAGCAGCTCCTGCAGGTGGCAGGCGTCGAGCGCTACTACCAGATCGCCCGCTGCTTCCGTGACGAGGACCTGCGGGCGGACCGGCAGCCGGAGTTCACGCAGCTGGACCTCGAGATGTCGTTCATCGACGAGGAGGACATCTACTCGCTGATGGAGGAGATGTTCGCCGAGATCTGGCGCGAGGTCCTCGACGTCGAGCTGAAGATCCCGTTCCCCCGCATGACCTACGCCGAGGCGATGGAGCGGTTCGGCTCCGACAAGCCCGATCTGCGCTTCGAACTCGAGCTGGCGGACCTCGCGGAGGTGTTCGCAGAGACCGAGGTCGGCGTGTTCAAGGGGGTCCTCGAGGGTGGGGGCACGGTCGTCGGCGTGGCGCTGCCGCAGGGGGGCGAGCTATCGCGAAGCCAGTTCGACGGTTGGACGGACTGGGCGCGCAGCCGCGGCGCGAAGGGCCTGGCCTGGGCGGTCGTCGAGGACGACGGCAGCCTGCGGTCGCCACTCGCGAAGTACATGTCCGACGACGAGATCACCGCCATCAAGCAGGAGACCGGGGCGGCGCCGGGCGACGCGATCTTCTTCGGCGCTGGTCCGATCACGTGGACACGGCAGCTGATGGGTGCGTTGCGCATCGCGCTCGCGAAGGATCGCGACCTGGTGGACACCACGGCGTGGCAGTTCCTCTGGGTCGTCGACTTCCCGCTGTTCGAGGAGGACGCGGACGGCGGCTGGAGCCCCAGTCACCACCCGTTCACCGGGATCCACCCGGACGACCTCGACGACTTCGAGGAGAACCCGAGGACGACGCGGTCGCGCGCCTACGACATCGTCCTCAACGGCTTCGAGCTCGGGTCCGGCTCGATCCGGATCCACGACCGGGAGACCCAGGAGCGCGTCCTCGCGTTCCTGGGCATCGGCGCCGAGGAGGCGCAGGAGCGGTTCGGGTTCCTCCTCCGGGGGCTGTCCTACGGGGCGCCGCCCCACGGCGGGTTCGCGCCCGGCATCGACCGCATCGTCATGCTCCTGGCCCAGCGTGAGTCGATCCGGGACGTCATCGCGTTCCCGAAGACCCAGTCGGGGTGGGACCCCATGACGGACGCACCCGCACCGGCGGATCGGGACGCGCTCACCGAGGTCGGTCTGGCGCTCACCGTCGATCGCGACGCCGACGAGGACGATGAGGACGACGGATAGCGGCCAGCGTCCCGTTCGTGCTCCGGATCAGTAACGCCCCTCGTGACGGAACGGGAGCACGAACCGTTCGGGGTACGGTCGGGCGACGATGGACCAGCTCTTCGACCCCTCCCCGTCGCGGGACCAGGGAACGCCCGCCACCACCGTGGATCCGCACGCGCCGCTCGCGGCACGGATGCGTCCGCGCACACTCGACGAGTACGTGGGGCAGACCCACGTCGTCGGGCCCGGCACGTCGCTGCGTGAGCTCCTCGAACGCGACCGGCTCACGAGCCTGCTCCTGTGGGGCCCCCCCGGCTCGGGCAAGACCTCGTTGGCTGCCGTCGTCGCGAGCTCGACGGACGCGGCGTGGGCGGAGCTGTCCGCGGTCACGGCCGGGGTGAAGGACGTCCGCGCGGTGATCGAGGAGGCCCGTGAGCGGCGCCAGGTCGCCGACCGCCGCACGATCCTCTTCATCGACGAGATCCACCGTTTCAACAAGGCGCAGCAGGACGCGCTCCTGCCCGCGGTCGAGCACGGCTGGGTCGTCCTGATCGGGGCGACGACCGAGAACCCGTACTTCGAACTGAACGCCCCGCTGATCTCCCGCTGCCAGCTGGTGCGGCTCGAACCCCTCGGCGCCGAGGCCGTGCGCGAGATCGTCGAGAGGGCACTCGCGGACCCCGATCGTGGATACGGGGGGACGGTCGAGGCCGACCCCGAGGCGGTCGAGCACCTCGTCGTGACCGCGGACGGCGATGCCCGCACGGCGCTGGCAGCCCTGGAGGTCGCCGTCCAGGCCACCGGAGCCGGTGACACCCGGGATGCCACGATCCACATCAGCGTCGAGGACGTGCAGGCAGCCCTGGCCTCGAAGCGGTTGCGCTACGACAAGGCCGGTGACCAGCACTACGACCAGATCTCCGCGTTCATCAAGTCCATGCGTGGCAGCGATCCGGACGCCGCGGCCTACTGGCTCACCCGGATGCTCGACGAGGGCGAGGACCCGCGCTTCCTCGCTCGTCGCATGGTCATCTTCGCCAGTGAGGACGTCGGGCTGGCCGATCGGACCGCGCTACCGACCGCGGTCGCGGCGTTCGAAGCGCTCGATCGGGTGGGCCTCCCGGAGGCCCGCTACAACCTCACCCATGCCGCGATCGCGTTGGCCACCGCGGCCAAGTCCGACGCCGTGAAACGCGCCATGTACGCCGCCGACCGCGCCGTCGCGGATGCCGGCAACGCCGCGGTCCCCGTGCACCTCCGCGATGCCCACTACCGTGGCGCCACGCGGCTGGGGCACGGCGAGGGGTACCGCTACCCGCACGACTACGCTGGCGCCCACGTCGCGCAGCAGTACCTCCCCGACGCGCTGCAGGGGACGGTCCTGTACGAGCCCACCGACCACGGAGACGAGGCCGACGTCGCCAGCCGGGTGGCCGCGTGGCGCGAGACCCAAGAGCAGTCCGAAGACGAGAGGGGACGGTCGTGAGCGGATCCGAGATCGCGTGGGTGGTCATCGCGGGGTTCTTCGGGCTCGGAGTCGTCGTGCTGTGCGTCGTCCTCCTGAACGTCTTCCGGTTGATCTCCCAGGTCGGTGACCTCGTCGAGGGCGTCACCAAGGAGACCGTCCCCCTGATCGGCAGCGTCAACGAGACCGTGTCCGGGATCAACGTGGAGCTCGCCAGGGTCGACGCGATCATGGCCGGCGTCCAGCACATGACCGGCACCGCCGACTCCCTCGTGTCGGTCCTGCACGCCACGGTCGCGAACCCGCTCGTCAAGGCAGCCGGGTACCTCGCGGGCGCCACCGCCGCCGTGAAGGCCGCCAAGGCCGCGAAGGAGGCCTGACGATGCGCAAGCTGTTCCTCTTCGTCTTCCTCACCCTGTTCGGTCTGGGGATCGGTCTCGCCATCGGCGCGATCCTGATGCGCCGCGTCGACCGGGCCACCGCCAAGGCCCGTCCGGACAACCTGGCGGCTGCGGCGATGGGCAAGGTGATGGAGTGGCGGATACGCCTCGAGCGGGCCCGGGAGGTGGGTGCCAGGGCCGCCGCCGAGAAGGAGGCTGAGCTCCGCGAGGAGTACGGCGTGCCGACCATGAGCGAGGTCGCCCGCCAGCACCGCCACCGGGGCTGACGTGCGCGCGGACGAGATCCGGGAGACCTTCCTGCGCTTCTTCGAGGAGCGCGGCCACCGGCGCTACCCGTCCGCGTCGCTGATCCCCAACGACCCGACGCTGCTGCTGACGACCGCCGGGATGGTCCCGTTCAAGCCGTACTTCCTCGGCGACGCGGACCCGCCGACCCCGCGGGCCACGAGCTGCCAGAAGTCGGCGCGGACGACCGACATCGAGAACGTCGGCCGCACCGCCCGCCACCTCACCCTGTTCGAGATGCTCGGCAACTTCTCGTTCGGCGACTACTTCAAGCGCCAGGCGGTCCGCTGGGCGTGGGAGCTGTCGCTCGAGCACCTCGACCTGGACCCCGGACGGATCTGGGCGACCGTCCACGTGGACGACGACGAGGCCCCGGCGATCTGGCTCGAGGAGACCGACGTCCCCGAGGAGCGCATCCAGGCGCTGGACGCCGACAACTTCTGGAGGATCGAGGGTGTGGCCGGTCCCGGCGGGCCGACCACCGAGCTGTTCTACGACCGGGGCGAGGACTTCGGCGAGGCGGGCGGTCCGGCCGTCAACGGCGAGCGCTACCTCGAGTACTACAACCTCGTGTTCATGCAGTACCAACTCGACGAGGCCGGCGGGATCCAGGGCGACCTGCCCAACCAGGGCGTCGACACCGGGATGGGCCTGGAGCGCATGGCCGCCATCGAGCAGGACGTCACGTCGGTCTTCGAGACCGACGTGTTCCGGCCGATCGTCGCACGCGCCGAGGAGCTGACCGGGGCGGCGTACGGCGAGGACGACGACGCGGACATCAGCCTGCGGGTGATCGCCGAGCACTCGCGCGCCGCGACGTTCCTGATCGCCGACGGGATCCTGCCCGCCAAGGAGGGACGCGGCTACGTGCTGCGGCGCCTGATGCGCCGGGTGGTGCGGCACGCCCGGTTGCTCGGCAGCGAGGAGCCGCTGCTCGTCCCGATGGTCGACGCGGTCATCGCGACCATGCGTACCGGCTACCCCGAGCTCGACGACCAGCGCGAGCTCGTCACGCGCGTGGCCGGTGCCGAGGAGAAGGACTTCGCCGGCACGCTTCGTCAGGGCCTCGCGATCCTCGAGGACGCCGTCGAGGACGCCCAGGAGGCCGGGCGCGAGCAGCTCCCGGGTGACGCCGCCTTCAAGCTGCACGACACCTACGGGTTCCCGGTCGACCTCACGCTCGAGATCGTCGAGGAGCAGGGTCTGGGCCTGGATCGCGACGAGTTCGACCGACTGATGGAGGAGCAGCGCCGACGGGCCCGCGCGGCACGCAAGACCGGTGACGAGGGGACCCCGGTCGAGGTCTACCGTCAGGCCGCTGGCAAGCTGGAGGGCGAGGTCGAGTTCCTCGGCTACGACACCACCGCCGCCGGTTCGACGCTCGGGGCGCTCGTGACCCCTGGGGGAACCGTGACCGAGGTCGGCGAGGGCGACGAGGTCGAGGTCGTGCTCACCGCGACGCCGTTCTACGCCGAGGGCGGCGGTCAGGTCGGCGACCGTGGCGTCCTGGAGACGCCGACGGGGCGCCTGGAGGTCGCGGACACCTACTCGCCGATCGAGGGGCTGATCGTCCACCGGGCGAAGGTCGTCGCCGGTGAGGTCGCCGAGGGCCAGGGCGTGACCGCAACGGTGGATCCCGAGTTCCGCGTCGCGACCGAGCGCAGCCACTCGGCGACCCACGTGCTGCACGCGACGGTCAGGGAGCTGCTGGGCTCGCACGCGCAGCAGGCGGGGTCCCTCGTCGAGCCGGGGCGTCTGCGCTTCGACTTTCCGCACTTCGAGCAGGTCCCGCGCGAGACCCTGGCGATGCTCGAGGAGACCGTCAACGAGCGCGTGCTGCGTGACCCCGAGGTCCACGCCGACCGCATGCACATCGACGAGGCCAAGGCCGAGGGGGCGATCGCCCTGTTCGGCGAGAAGTACGGCGACGTGGTCCGCGTGGTCACGATCGGTGACTTCTCCAAGGAGCTGTGCGGTGGGACGCACGTGGCGTCCGGGGCGAGGGTCGGCGGCATCGTCATCGTCCGCGAGGAGTCGATCGGCGCGAACCAGCGGCGGATCGAGGCACTCACCGGACACGACGCGTACGCCCACGGGGCACGGGAGCGGCTCATCGCCGAGGAGGTCGCGCGGATGCTCGACGTCCGCCCTGACGACGTCGTCGATCGCGTGTCGGACCTCGTCGAGCGTCTCCGCGACGCCGAGAAGGAGCTCGATCAGGTCCGTGCCGCCGGCCTGTCGCACCGGGCCGAGGAGATCGCGGACGAGGCCGAACGCCAGGACGGCCTGGCGGTCGTCACGCGCCAGGTGGACGTCCCGGGAGCAGACGAGCTGCGGCAGCTCGCGCTCGAGATCCGCGGTCACCTGCGGGAACGCGGTGTGGTCGTGCTGGGCACCACCAGTGGTGACGGCAAGGCGCAGATGGTGGCCGTCCTCACCCAGGACCTCGCGGACGAGGGGATCCAGGCCAGGGACATCCTCCACCCAGCGGCGCAGGTGCTAGGTGGGGGCGCCGGGGGACAAGGGGAGCTCGCGCAGGCCGGAGGACGCGAGGGCGCGAAGCTCGACGCTGCGCTGTCGGTCGCCGCGGACGAAGCCCGAGCTGCGGCCGGCGCAGCGTGACCAGCCGTGTGCTCGGCGTCGATCTCGGGGACGTCCGTATCGGGGTCGCCCTGGGCGATCCGTCCGGCGTCGTCGCGACGCCGTTCGACACGGTCCCCGCGCCGGACGATCCCGAGGACGTCGACGCCGTCGTCCAGCTGATCGCGGATCTCGCCGACGAGCAGGGCTGCGGGACCGTCGTGATCGGCTACCCCCGCACCCTCGACGCCCGCGAAGGGAAGGCTGCCCGACGGTCGAGGATGGTGGCCGAACGGTTGGAGGAGACGACCGGTTTGCGCGTCGAACTCTTCGACGAGCGGTTCACGACCGTGGAGGCGGAGCGAACGATGCTGGATCAGGACGCGTCGCGACGGGAGCGGCGGGCAGCCGTGGACCGCGTCGCGGCTACGCTCCTGCTCCAGGCGTTCCTCGATCGGGAACGCGCACGCGGTCCCTCCGGAGGTGGGCGCTGATGGCGCTGAGCGGTGCCGCGAAGGGCGTCCTGATCGGGCTCGTGGTCCTCCTCGTACTCGTGGGCGCCGGCATCGGGTGGGCGGCGTGGACCCTCGGAGGCGAGCCGGGCGAGGGCGAGGCGATCACGTTCCGCGTCGAGGAGGGACAGAGCGCGGCGGGGATCGCCCAGGCGCTCCAGGATCAGGAGGTCGTCCGCTCGAGCCTGGCGTTCCGGCTGAAGGCGCGAAGCCGGGGTCTCGACCGGCGGCTCGCCGCCGGGACCTACGAGCTCGAGACGGGGATGTCCGTTGACCAGGCGATCGACGCGTTCCTCGCGGGCCCGAGAGCGCCGGAGTCGATGTCGTTCACGATCCCCGAGGGGTTCACGGTCGAGCAGATCCTCGAGCGTCTGGGGGAGCGGACCCCGTTCAGCGTCGACGAGTACCGGGCGGTGCTCGAGGCGGGAGAGCTCGAACTGCCCGACTGGGTACCGCCGCTCGACAGCTTCCCGGCCGGTGTCGACGAGCCCTACGAGGGGCTGTTCTTCCCCGATACGTACGAGGTCCGCAAGGACGCCACCCCACAGCGGATCCTGCAGGTCATGATCGACCAGATGGTCTCCGTGTTCGAAGAGGTCGCGACCGATGAACGCGTGGCCTCCGCCGCCGCTATCGACCTCGACCGGTACGAGACGCTGATCCTGGCGAGCCTCGTCGAGGAGGAGGCGCAGGTCGCCGACGAGCGGGGGTTGATCTCCGGCGTGATCGTGAACCGACTGGAGGCGGAGCGGCACCTGCAGATCGATGCGGCCAACCTCTACGCGGCGGACTTCAAGGGGCGGGTCACCTCGGACGTGCGCAACATCGAGTCTCCCTACAACCTCTACCAGCACGTCGGACTGCCGCCGACACCGATCTCGTCGCCGGGGCGCGCCGCGATCGAGGCGGCGTTCGAGCCGGAGCAGACCGAGTTCCTCTACTACGTCAAGAAGAACGAGCAGGGCGAGCACGCGTTCGCGGAGACGTTCGAGGAGCACCAGCGCAACGTCCAGCGGTTCCGCGACCTCCAGGACCAGGCGTCCGAGACCGCTACCTCGCCACCGGAGCCCTCGCCGGCGTCGTCGTGATCAACGCCCACACGCGCCTGGTCGCGCTGCTGGGCTGGCCCGTGCGCCACTCGCTGTCGCCGATCCTGCACAACGCCGCGTTCACGGAGCTCGGTCTCGACCTGGTGTACCTCGCGTTGCCGACCCCGCCGGAGTCGCTGCGGGCAGTGGTCGAAGGGCTCGGGGCGGTCGAGACGATCGGAGCCAACGTCACGGTGCCGCACAAGGAGGCGGTGGCTGCCCTCTGTGACCGCCTCACCGACGAGGCCCGGGCCGTGGGCGCGGTGAACACGCTGCTGTGGGAACCGGACGGCTTGGTGGGGGACAACACGGACGGCATCGGTCTCGAGACGGTGCTGCGACGGGATATCGGTGTCAGGCCGTCGGTGTCGGCCGTCGTCCTGGGGACCGGCGGAGCGGCCAGGGCGTGCGCGGTCGCCTTGGGCCGTCTGTCCACCTACGTCACGTTCGTCGGGCGGCGACCCGAGGCGGCGGGGCCGGTGGCCGAGGTCGCGCGCGAGAGCGGGGCGTCCGACGCGCGGGTGGTGGACCTCGCCGACCGTGCGGGGGTCGCGACGGTGGTGGACGCGGCCGACCTCGTGATCAACGCGACCCCGCTGGGGTTGGAGGACGAGGATCTACCAGCGCCGTTCATGGGGCTGCACCCGGGGCAGATCGCGTACGACCTCGTCTACCGGCCGCCGGACACCCCCTTCCTGGTGGCGGCCAAGGCCGCCGGCGCCGAGACGTACCACGGCCTCGGGATGCTCGTCGCGCAAGCCGCCGAGAGCTTCCGCCGCTGGACCGGACACGACGCCCCCGACGCCACGATGTCGGCCGCCGGTCTCGCAGCGCTCGTATCCGAGGACGCCGCCCGGGGGCCGTAGGTAGGGCAGCGGAGGTGGGACGCGAGGACCGTGAGGGCGGGCGTATCGTCCGGTCGGCCCCACGACCACGCGAGCAACACTACGCTCATCTGCAACGGACGCCCCGGTTCAAGTCGACGGACCGACCTGCCGACGTTGAGACCCGCGGGCCGTTCGTGGGTCGCGATGCCCCGGCGGCTGCCCGCGGGAGGTGTCCGCGGCGGGTCCGCGCACACGGAGGGAGACGCAGATGGCCGAGTCGAAGGCCCAACGGCTAGCGACGGCGCTCGATGATTTCATCCACAGCTCGCCGGACGTCGAGGCCGCGGCGGTGGTGTCGTTCGACGGTCTCCCCATGGCCAGCGCTCTGCCTCCGGAGATGGAGGAGGACCGCGTGGGTGCCATGAGCGCGGCGCTGCTGTCCCTCGGGGAACAGGCTGCCCTGGGGCTCGGTCGTGGTCAGCTCAACCAGGTGTTCGTCGAAGGGGAGCAGGGGTTCGTCTTCCTCATGTCCGCGAAGGACGAGGCTGTGCTCGCGGCGATCGCGCGCCGGACCGCGAAGATCGGGTTCATGCTCTTCGAGATGCGTCGTGCGGCAGCCCTCATCGGCGACGTGCTGGCCGAAGGGCCGGCAGATGACCGCTACGAGGACGTGGTCGGCGACGGGGAGCAGGGGGCTGCCGAGCCGACCCACGCGGCCTACCAGTGACCTGGCCGCCTACCAGCGGGGAGGACTGACGGATGCTCGAGGGGACACTCGACACCTTCACGCTGCCGGACATCTTCCAGCTCCTGGCCTTCACGAAGAAGACCGGTTGCCTGCACCTCGACCGTGAACGTTCGGTCGGCCGGGTCTGGTTCAAGGACGGCGAGGTCTACTACGCGATCGCGAGCTCCGGTCGGCTGATGCTCGGCAAGCGGCTGGTCGGTGCGGGCCTGGTCACGACCGACCAGGTCAAGGACGCCCTCCAGCAGCAGAAGGACCGGCAAGGGACCCGCCTGGGTCGCATCCTGCTCGACATGGGGGCGCTCGACGAGGCGACCCTGAAGGAGTTCGTCCGGGAGCAGATCCAGGACTCGATCTTCGACCTGATGCGCTGGTCGGACGGCAACTTCCGGTTCGAGCACCCCATCGAGACCGACGAGGCGATCGGCCTGTCGGTGTCGGTCGAGAACCTGATCATGGAGGGGTCCCGCCGGCTCGAGGAGTGGGACGCCGTCCGCAAGAAGATCCCCAGCCGCGATGCGGTCGTCGACATGGCCCCGGCCCCGGGCGAGTCCGGTGTCGAGGTCAACCTGAAGCCCGAGGAGTGGCGACTGCTCGCCCTCGTCGACGGTCGCCGCACCGTCGGCGACCTGGTGGAACTGTCCGGCAAGGGTGAGTTCATGACCTGCAAGCTGCTCTACGGCATGGTGGGCGCCGGGCTGCTCGAGGTCCGCGACTCCGAGGTCGCCGGATCCTCGTCGATCGCGGCGCTCCTCCAGCAGCAGGAGCTGCTACGCCAGCTGGAGCAGGAGGACGAGGTCCCCGCCGCAACCGCAGCGCCGGAAGCCGCCCCGCCGGTCGAGGAGGTGCCCGAGGAAGCGCCCGAGGGCGAGGTGACCGAAGCCGAAGAGGTCGCGGAGCCGGTCGGACCTCAGGAGGACTCGCCAGAGGTCGTCGGGGAGGACGCGGTCGAGGACGAGGCGGACGTGGACATCCCCGACGAGACGTTCGAGGCGGCTATCGAGACGGATCAGCCCGACGAGGAGCCCCAGGCACCCGAGGCGGAGGAGCAGACCGCAGAGACGCCGGACGAACCCAGCGAGGAGTCCGCCGCGAGGCACGAGCAGGCCCAGCGCGCGCCCGGGAAGCGCATCACCACCGACCCGGACGTCGACCCGGAGCTGCTCGATCGCCTCATCGAAGGCGTGAAGGGCCTGTAGTGGCGCGACGGGAGCGCACGCGCGGGGGATCCGGGAGGACGGTCAAGGTCGTCGTCGCCGGGCCGTTCAACGCGGGCAAGACGACGATGATCCGCACGATCAGCGAGATCACCGTGCTGTCGACCGAGCGGGAGGTCACCGACCACACCCGCAAGCTCAAGGCTGAGACCACGGTCGCCATGGACTTCGGACGCATCACGGTCGGCGGCAACCTCGCCCTGTACCTGTTCGGCACGCCCGGTCAGGAACGCTTCGACTTCATGTGGGAGATCCTGTCCGAGGGCATGCTGGGCTACGTCGTGATCGTGGACATCGAGCGGGACGAGTCCATCGAGGAGGCGGGGCGGATCCTGCGCTTCTTCCAGAAGGTCGCCGATACGCCGTACGTGATCGCCGCCAACAAGATCGACGGGGAGCCGGACGCGGACCTGGGCAAGCAGATCCGAGAGCGACTCGACGTCCCCGGCGACATCCGCGTCGTACCCTGTGACGCCCGTGATCGGGAGAGCGTCAAGAACGTGCTGCTGAACCTACTGCTGGTCGTCCGGGAATCGATCACACGTGAGCGCGAGCTCGTCGGGGAGGCCGGCTGATGCGTCAGCTCGGCCAGGTCCTCCTCGATGAGGGGCTCATCAGCCAGGAGCAGCTCCAACAGGCCCAGGAGGAACAGCGCCGGCTCGGCAAGTCGCTGGGGCGCATCCTGATCGACGCGAGGCTCGTCACGGAGCGCGACCTCGTCAGCGCCCTCTCCAGTCAGATCGGCATGAAGTTCGTCGACCTGTCCGAGGTCGACATCGACCCGTCCGCCGCGGCCACGATCAGTGACACGATCGCCAAGCGCTACAACGCGCTGCCGATCCGGTTCGAGGACGACAAGCTCGTCGTCGCCATGAGCGACCCGGCGAACGTGTTCGCGATCGACGACATCCGAACGATGACCGGCTTCGACGTCAAGCCTGTCGTGTCGACGCGAGCCGACATCGGCGACGCGATCCGTCGCTTCCACCGGATGAGCGACGACATCGGCGACGTCATCTCCGACATGCCCGGCGAGGAGGAGGAGTCCGAGGACCTCTCGAAGGTCCGCCAGGTCGTCGAGGACGCTCCGATCGTCAAGTTCGTCAACCTGCTCATCACGCAGGCGGTGAACGACCGGGCCTCCGACATCCACATCGAGCCGGGAGAGCGCGATCTGCGCGTCCGCTACCGGATCGACGGCGTGCTGCACGAGGTCATGCGCAGCCCACGGTCGATCCAGTCCGGGGTGATCTCGCGCCTGAAGATCATGGCCGAGATGGACATCGCCGAACGCCGGATCCCGCAGGACGGCCGGATCGGGCTCGTGATCGGCGGCAAGCCGATCGATCTGCGTGTTTCGACCCTGCCGACCGTGTACGGCGAGAAGGTCGTGATGCGGATCCTGGACAAGTCCTCGGTGCTCCTCGAGCTCAAGGACCTGGGCTTCCTCCAGCACAACTACGACAACTACGAGGACTCGTTCCGCAAGCCCTACGGGATGATCCTGTGCACCGGCCCGACCGGTTCCGGGAAGTCGACCACGCTGTACGCGACGCTGAACATCCTGAACCGGCCCGAGGTCAACATCGTCACCACCGAGGACCCGGTCGAGTACCGGCTCAACGGCATCAACCAGGTGCAGGTCAACCCCAAGGCGGGGCTGACGTTCGCGTCGGCGCTGCGGTCGATCCTGCGCCAGGACCCTGACATCGTGCTCGTCGGTGAGATGCGTGACCGCGAGACCGCGCAGATCGGCGTCGAGGCCGCGCTGACCGGCCACCTCGTGCTGTCGACCCTCCACACGAACGACGCCGCGAGCGCGGTCGTGCGGCTCACCGAGATGGGCATCGAGCCGTTCCTCGTCGGGTCGGCGGCGGACTGCGTGCTCGCGCAGCGTCTGGCCCGTCGGCTGTGCGACAAGTGCAAGGAGCCCTACCAGCCGAACGAGGCAACCCTGGTCGAGGCCGGCTTCGACCCTGGCGTGATCGACCAGAAGCCCGAGGTGTTCCGTGCCGTGGGCTGCACGAAGTGCGGGAACACCGGCTACCGGGGGCGCCTGGCCCTGCACGAGGTCATGCCCGTCGACGAGGACGTCGAGCGTCTGACCGTCGAGCGTGCGTCCTCCGAGGAGATCAAGCGCGTCGCGATCAAGAACGGCATGCGCACGCTTCGCCAGGATGGGCTCGCGAAGGTGCTGCAGGGGGAGACGACGATCGAGGAGATCGGCCGGGTCGTCGTCTGACGCCTTGCTTCATCGTTCACCTTGCTCGGCATGGCCCGTTGTCGTGGCTCCTCCGGCACGCGTCGGCTCCGCCTCGCCCTTCAGGCTCCACCGCGCGTGAGTCGTCGCCACGGCAACGGGCCACGCCTCGCGCTAACCGGACACGTTCCGGACCCCATCTTGAGCTTCGCCTGCGGTGAGTCGTCGCCAAGGAACGATCCCCGCCTTGCGATCCTCGGTTCCGCGCCCGGGCCTGCGCGGCGCTCGTGGTCAGCGGTGCGCTACCGGCCGGCGTTTCCTCGGCCGGCGTGAGTCGGGTCCGACCCGATCCGTCCTCCGGGGCGATCCGCGGTTGCGCGCCGGACCTCGTTCGTGGTCGAGGGTGTCGAGGGTCTGGTAGGTCACGTGGGACTCGCGGGCGAGGTCGGTCCTCATCTCGCCCGGTTCAGGTTGATGGTGCGAGTCTGGATAGGTGGTCGAGAGTTCCCAGGTGCCGTGGCGTGCGCGCCGTTGGGTGGCGGTCTCGGTGAGGGTGGTGTGTCCGTTGGGGGAGGTGACGGTGATGGTGGCGTCCGGGTCGATCGCGACCGTCCAGCCGCCTTTGTGGCGCCATTCGTGGTGGAGGTCGCACAAGGAGATGAGCAGCCACAGGTCGGTGGCGCCGCCGGGTTGGTCGTAGGGGGGTTC
>JAHWKO010000043.1 GCA_019347855.1 Actinomycetota bacterium | reverse complement strand
GGGCCTACGGGGAGCTCGGCCTCGACGGGACGGCGCGGACCGTCCCGGGCGTACTGCCGGTCGCGCAGGCCGCACGGGACGCCGGTGCACGGCGCCTGATCGTGCCCGAACGGGCTGCCGTCGAGGCGACCCTGATCGAGGACCTGGACATCGTCCCGGTCGAGGACCTGCGCGAGGCGGTCGAGGTCCTGACCGGCGAACGGCGCCCGCGCGAACCCGGCCAGGCCGACCCGGTCCTGCCACCTACCGACGGGGATCTCGTCGAGGTCCGGGAACAGGCTGTCGCCCGGCGCGCCATCGAGCTGGCAGCAGCCGGTGGGCACCACCTCCTGCTCGCCGGTCCTCCGGGCTGCGGGAAGTCGATGCTCGCCCGGCGCCTGCCCGGGATCGTCCCGCCCCTGACGGTCGAGGAGGCGCTGGAGGTCGCGACGATCCACTCGGTCGCGGGGCGTCGGGCCCCCGATGAGCCGCTGTCGTTGCGCCCGCCGTTCCGGTCGCCCCACCACAGCACGTCCGCCGCCGGACTGGTCGGAGGTGGCTCGGGCATCGCCAAGCCCGGCGAGCTGTCCCTCGCTCATCGGGG
The DNA here is from genome assembly GCA_019347855.1 of Actinomycetota bacterium. Next base: position 18,721 of record JAHWKO010000043.1, on the reverse strand, counting down.
GATCCTCTTCTTGGACGAGCTGCTCGAGGTCCCGCGCTGGGTACTGGATGCGCTGCGGCAACCGCTCGAGTCCGGAACGGTGACGATCGTGCGGTCCAAGGCCTCGGTCCGCTACCCAGCTCGGGTGCTGCTGGTCGCCGCCACGAACCCGTGCCCGTGCGGTCACCTCACCGACACCGTGCGGACCTGCCGGTGCCGGCCCGACCAGATCGAGCGCTACCGGTCGCGGTTGTCCGGTCCGCTGCTCGATCGCATCGACCTGCAGGTCGAGGTCGCCCCGGTCGACCGGGACCGCCTGCTGGGACCGCCCGACGGCGAGGACTCTGCGACGGTCGCCGAGCGGGTCCTCGATGCACGTCGAGCGGCCGCGCAGCGCTGGGGCGCCGGCCGGCTCAACCGCGACGCCCCGACCGAACCCCTGCGCGCGACCGCATCCGCCGAGGCGCTGCGTGCCCTCAGCCGGGCGGTGGACGGGCTGGGGCTGTCCGCCCGCGCGTTCGAACGTTGCCTCCGCGTGGCACGCACCGTCGCCGACCTGGACGGGTCGGATCCCATCGCCGCCCCGCACGTCGACGAGGCGGTCGCCTACCGCCTCGCTCCCGCGGTCCCGGTCGGATGAGCGGCGCTGGGGTGGGTGCCGCGCGACAGGTGGCGGCCCACGGCACCGACCACGCACTGCTCGCCCGCGTGGTTGGCCGCCTGACACTGCCGGACGGCGATCCACGGAGCCTGGCCCGCGAGGCCGTCGAGCGCCACCTGAACCCCGAGCTGGGGCAGCGGGCCGCGCGGGCCGACGCGTCGCGCCCCCGTCCGTTGCTCGAGGCGATCGCGCTTCCGCTGGATGCCGACGCGTCACGCCGCGTCTCCGGCGTCCTCGCCGAGTGGTGCCGGCTACAGGTCCGGGCCGCTCTGGTCGGCGACCGGGCCTACCCCCGCAGGCTCGCTGAGGGCTGGCCGGCCACCGGCGCCCCGCCCCTGCTGGCGTGGCGTGGGCCCGCCGGCGGGCTGCCCGACCGCCCGTCGGTCGCGATCGTGGGGGCGCGCCGGGCCACCCCCTACGGAACCGGTGTCGCGGCGTGGCTCGCGAGCGCGGCCGCCGACGCCGGCGCCCTGGTCGTCAGCGGGGGAGCGGTCGGGATCGACGCGGCCGCGCACGGCGCGGCCGTCGACACCCCGGGCGGGACCGTGGCGGTACTGGGGTGCGGCCACGCGGTCGACTACCCCCGGGCCCACGCCCGCCCCGATGGGTTGTTCGCTCGGATCCTGCGCTCGGGTGGCTGGTTGCTGTCCGAGCTCCCACCGGACGCCGAACCACGACCCTTCCGGGTGCTGGCCCGCAACCGCCTGGTGGCGGGTCTGGCGGACGTGGTGGTCGTGGTCGAGGGAGGCGCCCGCTCCGGGTCGCTGCGGACGGCGACCGCCGCGCTCGATCGGGGGATCGCGGTGATGGCGGTCCCTGGCGATGTCCGCGCCCCGGGCTCCTCCGCCCCGCACGCGTTGCTCGCCGACGGTGCGGCGCCGTGCCGGGAGCCTGCCGATCTGCTCGAGGCACTCCGGGTCGCGACCCCGGACGGCGGCTCCGATGATGACCCGGAACACCGAGGTGTGAGCGTGTTGCCCCGGCCGGTGCGGGCCGAGCTCGCGAAGCGGTGGCCGCGGCCGATCCGGCTGGACGACCTCGCCACCGCGACCGAGGTGCCGGCCGCGAGGCTGCTCGGCCTCCTCACGAAGGCTCGCGTCGCGGGCGAGGTCGCGCAGAGCGCCGAGGGCATCCGGCTGACCCGCGCCCCCGACCGCGTCTAGCGCGGCGCAGGCGTCAGGCCCCCGTCGAGGAGACCTCGCCGGCCAGCTGGGGCTGCCACACCTCGTCCAGGAAGCCCGCGATCTCGCCGATCAGCCGGGTGGGGCGCAGGCGCAGCTCGAACATGGACCGCGCACGCAGCAACCGCGCGTTCGGGAGCTGGTCGGCGAGGTTCGTGGCGTCGCTGAAGGGGTGGATGTAGTCGCGCTGGTGACCGATGATCAGCGTGGGCTGCTCTAGCTGGCGGCGGACCCGTACGGGCGGTGCGGTGGGACCGATCAGCATCCCGTGCAGGACGGCAGCGATCTCCCGCGGGTCCATCGACACGGAGTTCATGAAGCTGTCCACCGGCCCGTAGCCGGTCCGGGGCATGCCCCGTGCGACGCGGGCGAGCAGCCGGACCAGCGGTCGGGCGAAGTGGATCCCCAGGAGCATCGGCACGAACACCGCCCCGGCCGCGGGTGCCGCCCACTCCAGGACGGGCATCTCGACCAGCATGGCGCGGATCCGGTCCGGGGCGGCCGCGGCTGCGTGCAGCGTGACGTTCGCGCCGAGTGACACCCCGCCCATGACCGCCTGTTCGACCTCGAGGTGGTCGAGCAGGGCGATCGCCTGCTCGGCGTAGACGTCCATGCGGTGCTCGGTCGCCCGCGCGGGCCGGTCGCTGCGTCCGTGACCGAGCAGCTCGAGCAGGATCACCCGGTTGCCGTTGGCGGCCAGAGCCTGGGCCAGGCCGCGGTTGAGGTTGGAGTCCAGCAGGAGGCCGTGGATGAACACGAGCACCCGGGGGCCCTCGCCGTGGGTCTCGTAGACGAGCTCGTAGCCGTCGTGGCGGAAGCGATCGACACGCTTGCCGTCCGTGGGCATGGGGCCTCCCGAGCGGGAACGAGGGGTCGCAGCGGTCGCGATGGTACGCCGGTGCGCTGGGCAGCCCGTGCAGGTGCCCCGCCCGACGGACGCCCGAACGGGGGCAACATCTTCCACAGCACTTGACAGGAAGTAACACGAGCATCACGCTAGGGAGGCGCGGAACGAGGAGCGGGAGCGTGATGGAGCGGGCTGGACGGTCGGCTGCCGGCGTGGAGGACGCCGGTCCGGTCCTCACGCCCGCCTGGCAGGAGGCGCTCGAGGGGTTCCTGCGCCACCTGGAGTTCGAACGCGACGTCAGCGACGCCACGCTGCGCGCCTACCGGGGCGATCTCGAGGACCTGGCGGGTTGGTGCAGCCACCACGGGGTCGAGCACCCCGACGACGTCGAGCTGCCGATCCTGCGCCGCTACCTCGCCGACCTCCACGAGGACGGCTACGCCCGCGCCACGGTTTCGCGCCGGGTCAGCACGATCCGGACCTGCTACCGGTACCTGCGCCGACACGGGTACATCTCGACGGACCCTGCGAGCCTCCTGTCGTCGCCGAAGGTCGGTCAGCACCTGCCGCGGGTGCTTCGTGCGGACCAGTGCCGCCGTCTGATCGACGCCGCCGACACGTCGACCCCGGTCGGTCTGCGGGACCGTGCGCTCCTCGAGTTGTTGTACGGGGCAGGCGCGCGCGTCGCCGAGGCGTGTGGGCTGGACATCGGTCGCGTGGACCTGCGCGATGGGCACGTCCGTCTGCACGGCAAGGGGGACAAGGAGCGGATCGTCCCGATCGGCGAGCCGGCGGTCGACGCGCTCGGGGCGTACCTCGACCACGGCCGACCCACCCTCCTCGGAGCCCGGGATGGCGGAACCACCGACGCGGTGCTCCTGAACACCGAGGGTCGGCGCCTGGGCACCCGCGACGCCAGGACCGCCGTGTACCGCGCCGCCAGCGCCGTCGGGTTGGGCAAGGTCACCCCCCACACGCTGCGCCACAGCTTCGCGACGCACCTCCTCGACGGCGGCGCCGACCTGCGCGCGGTCCAGGAGCTCCTGGGACACGCGACGATGGCGACCACCCAGCGCTACACGCACGTCTCGCAGGCACGCCTGCGGGCCGCGTACGCCGCCGCGCATCCACGCGCTCGAGGCAGGGGAGGGCAGTAGCATGAGCGACGCGACCGTTGCGGAACGACGCGCCACGCGGTCGGGTGGGCGTAGGGGCTCGAACGCCACCTCGGACAGCAGACAAGGACGACCCGTGGATCCGGAGGTCCGCGAACAGTGGGAGCGCTACCGAGACGGTGGCGAGCCCGGTGTCCGCGAGAAGCTGATCCTCCAGTACGCCCCGCTGGTCAAGTACGTCGCCGGTCGGGTCGGGGTGGGCCTGCCGTCCAGCATCGAGCACGGCGACCTCGTCTCGTACGGGATGTTCGGGCTGATCGACGCGATCGAGCGCTTCGACCTCGAGAAGGGCGTCAAGTTCGAGACCTACGCGATCACCCGGATCCGCGGCGCGATCATCGACGAGCTGCGTTCGGTGGACTGGGTGCCGCGCTCCGTGCGCTCCAAGGCGCGCACGATCGACAAGGCCATGCAGCACCTCGAAGGCAAGCTCAAGCGCACCCCGACGGACGAGGAGCTGGCGGCCGAGGTCGGGGTCTCGCTGACCGTGCTGGAGGACATGCTCGAGAAGGTCTCGTTCACGTCGGTCGTGGCGCTCGACGAGGCGCTCAACGTCGGCGGGGAGGACGGTGGCCGGGTCGCGCTGGTCGACACCCTGCAGGACCTCACCTCGGTGGGGCCCGAGGAGAACGTCGATGACGTCGAGACCAAGCGGCTGCTGGTCGAGGCGATCGAGCGCCTGTCCGAGCGTGAGCAGAAGGTCATCGCGTTCTACTACTTCGAGGGGCTGACCCTCGCGCAGATCGGCGGGATCCTCGGGGTCACCGAGTCGCGGATCTGCCAGATCCACACCAAGGCGGTCCTGTCGCTGCGCTCCAAGATGCTCGAGCGCAGCAACGGCTGACCGCGGTGAGCCGGTCCGCTGACCGGCCAACCACCTTCGTGCTCCCTGAACGTTCCCGATGAGGGAACCGAACAGGAGCACGAACTCGGAGGACGGGTTCGCCCCGCGGTCTTCCACAGCCTCCGGGTCGGAGCGGCGGCCGCGGCGTGACCGTCTCCGTAGGGTCCTGCGGGCGGGACAACCCAGGGGGCGGGGAGCGAGGACCGGTGCCCCTGCGCGTACTCACCACGCTGCTCGTCGTCGCCGTTCTGCTGGCGGCACCGACGCCGGCTCGTGCCGGCTCGCCGTTCCAGCGCCCCGTCCCCGGCGAGGTCACGCGTGCGTTCGACCCGCCCCGGACCCTGTGGGGACCGGGGCACCGCGGCGTGGATCTCGCGGCCCCGGTCGGCAGCGTGGTACGCAGCGCCGGAGCCGGCACCGTGCGGTTCGCGGGGGCCGTCGCCGGCACCCGGTGGGTGACGGTCGCCCACCCTGGGGCGCTCGTCACCACCTACGGCCCGATCGCCGAGCTAGGGGTGGCCGCCGGCGCCAGGGTGCGTGCGGGACAGCGACTCGGGACGGTTGCCGGCGGCCATGACCCCGCGCGGCCGGTCCTCCACTGGAGCGCGCGGCTGGCGGGCGCGTACCTCGACCCGCTGTCGTTGCTCGACGACGTCCGGTGGGTGCCCACGCTCATCGGGCCGGGCGGGACCGAGGTCACCGACCTCCCCGACCTGCCGAGCTACGACCCGTGGCAGGGACGCCGGGGGATCCCCGGCTGGCTCGGCTTCGTCGAGGGCTCGCCCGAGGCGCAGCACGCCGGGTGGAGTCTCGCGCCGAACCCGAACCACGTTCTCGGGGTCGCAGGCCTGTCGAGCTGGACCGGTCGCCTCCCGCTCGACCTGACGCACCTGGGCTTCGCTCCAGCGGACGTGACCTACCTGTCGTACGCCGGCAGGGAGGACGTCGTGGGCCCGCTGGACCCCGACGATCCCCACCGCGACCAGGTCCCGTACGGACCCGAGGACACCTGGGATGGCGTCCACGAGGCCGCCGAGGAACTCCGCGAGCAGCTGCGGGCGCAGTGGGCGCGCGAACCGGGCCGTGCGGTCGACCTGGTGGGCCACTCCATGGGCGGGGTGGTGATCGCCTACTACCTGCTGACGATGCACGATCCGGCGGACCCGACCCTGCCGCCGATCGGGCACGCCGTAACCGTCGCGTCGCCGTTGGAGGGCTCCGACCTGGCCAGCGCCGGGGTCGACGCGGTGCGGTCCCACCTCGTGCACGCGCTGCTGCGGGTCAGCGCCGACCGTCTCGATGAACCGGTGCCGGACGTCGACGACCAGGCGGTCCAGGACCTGACCGTGGGGTCGCCGATCGCTGACCGGATCGCGCAGGCGTGGGACGATGCCCGAGCCGACGTCTGGTCCAGCCCGCTCGCCACCGGGACACAGGTGCTGACCCTCGGGGGGTCGCAGGACGTGGTGGTGCCCGAGCGGCGCAGCGACCTGTCCGGAGCTGCGCACGTGGTCCTACCGGGCGGGCACGACGCCGTCAGGCTCACCGAGGCATCGAGGCAGGTCGTCCGGGCGTTCCTCGCCGACGATCCCGTCCCCGGGCACGACGGCGGCGTGGGGCACTGGTTGTCCTACCCCGTGGGGTGGACCGAGCGAGCGCTGGGCAGCGCGCTCGGGGCGCTGCCGTGGCGGATCCCGTGACGGGGTCGACGCCCGTCCGCCCGTCCCGATGCGCCCGTGCAGGGGGTGCTGGGGGTCGGTAGGCTGCTCCCACGGCCCGCCTCCCGGCGGGTCGATATCACACACGCCCGTCGACGGGCGGCCCCGGTGCCCGATCCCGCGCCCACGCGCGCCTCGGGTGGGTCGTACCAGTTCCCGGATGACGCGGGCGGAGGCCGAACCGAAGCGAGAGGGATCACCTGTGGCCGTCGTCACCATGCGTCAGCTGCTCGAGGCCGGTGTCCACTTCGGACACCAGACCCGGCGCTGGAACCCCAAGATGAAGCGGTTCATCCACTCGGACCGCAACGGGATCTACATCCTCGACCTGCGTCAGACGGTCGACCGGATCGCCCGTGCCTACTCGTTCACCCGCGACCTCGTGTCCAAGGGTGGCACCGTCCTGTTCATCGGGACCAAGCGGCAGGCGCAGGAGTCGATCGAGTACCACGCGAACCGCGTGGGGATGCCGTACGTCACCGAACGCTGGCTGGGCGGGATGCTCACCAACTTCGAGACGATCAAGAGCCGCATCGGCCGGCTCCGTGAGCTCGAGGCGATGGAGGACGAGGGCCTGTTCGAGATCCTCCCCAAGAAGGAGGTCCTCGAGCTCGAGCGCGAGCACGAGAAGCTGCAGACGAACCTCGGCGGCATCCGCCACATGGCCAAGCTGCCGGACGCCGTGTGGATCGTGGACACGGTCCGCGAGGAGATCGCCACCCGCGAGGCCAACCGGCTGAACATCCCGGTGATCGCCCCGGTCGACACGAACTGCGACCCCGACCTGGTCCAGTACCCGGTTCCCGGCAACGACGACGCGATCCGCTCGGTCGCCCTGCTGACGCGCATCGTCGCCGACGCCTGCGCCGACGGCCTGCTGCTGCGGGCCTCGCGCTCGCCGGACGAGGAGCTGCGCGAGCAGGCCATGGCCGCGGCAGCGGGGGCGGGCAGCTCGCTCGGCGTCGCCGAGCCGAAGGCCCAGTGGGAGATCGAGCTCGAGCGCGAGCAGGCAGCCGCCCAGGCGGCCGCGGCGGGCATCTCGCCCGAACAGGTCACCGGTGGTGGCGACGAGGAGGCCACCGAGGCCGAGACCGCCGACACCGCAGCGATGGAGGACGCCGAGGCCGCCGACGTCGAGGCGACCGGGGGCGCACCGACGTCCGAGGACACACCGGCGCCAGCGGCTGAGGGCACCGACACGGACGCCGACACCGACGAGGACGGCGACGAGACCAGCTGACGCTGGCTCCCCGCCCGCAACCAGACCGCAAGGAGCGACACCGTGGCCGAGATCACCGCAGCCGACGTCAAGCGTCTCCGCGACGCCACCGGCGCCGGGATGATGGCCTGCAAGCAGGCCCTCGTCGACGCCGACGGCGACATGGAGAAGGCCGCCGAGCTGGTCCGCAAGCGGACCGGAGCCAAGATGGACGAGCGCGCCGCCGAGCGCGTCGCCACCGAGGGGCTCGTGCACGCCTACCTGCACACCCCCAGCCCGGATGCCCCCGCGAAGATCGGCGTCCTGGTCCAGTTGGCCTGCGAGACCGACTTCGTCGCGAAGAACGAGACCTTCCAGAAGCTCGCGAACGACATCGCGATGCACATCTCGTTCGCCGACCCGGTCGTGGTGTCCCCCGAGGACGTCGACGAGTCCCTCCTCGAGCGCGAGCGCAAGTTCTACCGCGAGGAGGCCCTCGAGCAGGGCAAGCCCGAGGACGTCGTGGACCGCATCGTCGAGGGCAAGGTCAAGAAGTTCTACGAGGAGCAGGTCCTGTTGAACCAGCCGTTCATCAAGGACGACTCCAAGACGGTCGGCGACGTCATCTCCGAGGTTCAGGCGGTCATCGGCGAGAAGATCCACGTCGTGAGGTTCGCCCGCTTCTCGGTGTGAACGCTCGGGTGGTCCCGCATACGGGACCACGGCGGGAACGCTCCGCTACCGCCTCCGCTCCGTCGGCTTCGCTGCGCTCGCCTCCTGCGCGAGGGTCCCGTATGCGGGACCAGCCTCGCTCTGGGCGAACGGCCCCGTACGGACCTCCTGCGTACCCATGTAGCATCCCGGCGACAGGGGACGCACCGGAGGGTCTGTGAGCGAGCGCGCGCGGTTCGATCGGATCCTGCTGAAGCTGTCGGGGGAGGCGTTCTCGGATCCGTCCGTCAAGGGCGGGATCGAGCCGGGGATCGTCTCGCGGATCGCGGGCGAGCTCGCGGCCCTGTTGGACACCCGCGGCACGCAGGTTGGCGTCGTCGTCGGTGGTGGCAACATCTTCCGAGGCAACTCGCCCCGCGCGACCGGCATGGACCGGTCGTCCGCCGACCACATGGGGATGCTCGCCACCGTGATCAACGCCCTGGCTCTCCAGGACGCGCTGGAGAAGGAGGGCGTCCAGACGCGCGTGCAGTCGGCGATCTGGATGCAGGAGGTCTGCGAGCCCTACATCCGGCGGCGCGCGGTCCGGCACCTCGAGAAGGGACGGATCGTCATCTTCGCGGCTGGGCTCGGGGCGCCGTACTTCTCGACCGACACCGCGGCCGCCCAGCGAGCGCTCGAGATCGACGCCGAAGCGATCCTCAAGGGCACGCAGGTCGACGGCGTGTACGACGCCGACCCCCGCGAGAACCCGGATGCGACGCGGTTCGACACGATCGATTTCCTCGAGGTCCTCAACCGGGGGCTGAAGGTCATGGACGCGACCGCGATCTCGTTGTGCATGGACAACAAGCTGCCGATCGTCGTCTTCGAGCTGCTGCGTCGAGGCAACATCCAGCGGGTGGTCGAGGGCGAGTCGGTCGGAACGCTGGTGACCGCCGGGGTGGACCAGCGCGGCTGACCGACGCCCCGCGCGTCACGCACATCCCCCCGGTGTGCGCGTCACGTCCAGTAGCGTGTCGCCGACGCGTGTTGTCGACCCAGCCGGAGAGGACCGATGGCCGACACGTTGCAGGACCCGAACGCGATCCTCGCGGATGCGGGGCAGCGCATGGATCAGGCGGTCGAGCACACCCAGGGATCGTTCGCGGGCATCCGGACGGGGCGCGCCAACCCGCAGCTCCTCCACGACGTCCGGGTCGACTACTACGGGCAGTTGACACCCCTCCAGCAGCTGGCGACCTTCTCGGTGCCCGAGCCACGCATGCTCGTCGTCAACCCGTACGACAAGGGGTCGATGGACGACATCGAGCGCGCGATCCGCGACGCCGACCTCGGTCTGAACCCGGCGACGGACGGCCAGATCATCCGCTGCGTGTTCCCGGAGCTCACCGAGGAACGCCGCAAGGAGTACATCAAGCTGGCTCGCAGCCGCGCGGAGGACGGCAAGATCGCCGTGCGCAACGTGCGGCGGGACGCCAAGGACGCCCTGCAGCAGCTCGAGGACGACGGCGTGATCGGGATCGACGAGCACGAGCGGCACGCCAAGAAGCTCGAGGAGCTCACCTCGCAGCACGTGAACCGGATCGACCAGCTCCTCGAGAAGAAGGAGGAGGAGCTGCTCGAGGTCTGACCTCCGAGCGCGCCCTCACATGAGCGACTCAAGTAGCGACAGCGGTGGTCGCCCCGACATGAGCGACTCAAGTAGCGACAGCGGTGGTCGCCCCGACATGAGCGACGAACCCACCCGCCGGCTGGAGGACGAGACCCGCCGCGTCGTGAGTGAAGATCGAGCCGCCGGTGGTGTCCGGGGGTTCCTCGTGCGCTTCAGCGACCGTGACCTCGGCGTCGCGATCGGGGTGGGGGTCCTGCTCGTGGCGCTGCTGCTCACGACGGTGCTGGTCAGCCGCATCGCGTTCGCCGTCCTGGTCGGGGCGTTGATCCTCGGCGGCATCGTCGAGACGGGGCGGGAGTTCCGTACCCGAGGCATCGAGGTGTCGGTGCCGGTGCTGGTGGTCGCGGCCGTCGTGATGCTGGTCGGGACCTACCAGGCGGGCCACGCCGGCCAGGCGGTGGGGTTGCTCACGCTGTTCTTCGGGGCGATCGTGTGGGAGCTCACGGACCGTGACCGCCACGATGTGACCCTCCGCGTCGGCGCCACCGTGCTGCTGGGCGTCTGGATCCCGTTCCTGGGATCGTTCGCGGTGCTCCTCCACGCGAAGGAGGGCGGGTGGGTCGCGGTCCTGGCCACCGCGTTCGCGGCGTTCGTCGCGGACATCGGCGCGTACTTCATCGGGATGCGGTTCGGGGAGCGCAAGCTGGCACCGACGGTCAGCCCGGGCAAGACGTGGGAAGGGGTGCTCGGCGGGATCGCCCTCTCGGTCGTCTTCGCCGTGATCGTCTTCCCACTGCTGGGCTCGACCGGCATGTTCGGAGCCGGGACCGCCGCGCTGTTCGCCGTGATCGTCGCGGCCGCCGGCGTCGTCGGCGACCTCACCGAGTCGATGTTCAAGCGCGATCTAGGGGTCAAGGACTTCGGCGGGATCTTCCCCGGCCACGGCGGCGTGCTCGACCGGGTCGACGCGATCCTGTTCGCCCTCCCCGTCGGCTTCTACCTGCTGGACGTCCTGGGACGGTGACCAGCGGCCGGGGACGACCCGTCCGCTGGCGTACCCTCGAGCGTGATGTCGGACCCCACCTCCTCCTCCCCGGTGACCGACCCGTACGACCTCGATCGTGCGGGTCTCGAACGCCTGCTCCAGGAGCTGGGTGAGCCCGCCTACCGGGGCAGGCAGGTGCTGAGCTGGCTCGTCCGGGGCGTCGACGACCCGGCACAGATGACCGACCTGCCGAAGGACCTACGGCCGCGGCTCGCCGAGCGCTTCGCGCCGGCACGCCCCGAGCTGCTGCGCCACCACACGGTCGACGACGGGGCGACCCACAAGTTCCTCCTCGGGTTCCCGGACGAGACCGCGATCGAGACGGTCCTGATGCTCTACCCCGGCGAGGACGGCACGTCCGGGCGGGCCACGGTCTGCGTCTCCACACAGGCAGGGTGCGCGATGGGCTGCCCGTTCTGCGCCACGGGCCAGGCCGGGTTCAAACGCCAGCTCACGGCCGGGGAGGTCGTGCGGCAGGTGGTGGTCGCCGACGCGTTCCTCCGTGAGCATCCGTCCGAGGGCCATCCCGACCACGTCACCAACGTCGTGTACATGGGGATGGGCGAGCCGCTCGCCAACGTCGACGCGGTCGAGCGGTCGGTGCGCTGGCTCCACGATCCCGACGGGTTCGACCTGTCGGCCCGGTCGATCACCGTCTCCACGGTGGGGCTGGTCCCCGGCATCCGTCGGCTCGCGGACCTCGGTCTGCCGCTGACACTGGCGGTCAGCCTGCACGCCCCGGACGACGAGCTCCGCGACGTCCTGGTCCCACCCAACCGGATGCACCCGCTCGCCGCGGTCATGGACGCCGTGCGGGACTACCGGGACCGCACGGGACGGCGCGTGTCCTACGAGTACGTGCTGATCGCCGACGTGAACGACGCGCCGGAGCAGGCGCGAGCGCTGGCGGACCTCGTGCGGGGCGAGGCCGGCGGGGGACCGCGCAGCCACGTGAACCTGATCCCGCTGAACCCGACGCCCGGCGTCCCCCAGTGGCAGGAGCCAGCGCCCGAGCGGGTGCGTGGCTTCGCGCGGGTGCTGCGGGAGGCCGGGGTCAGCGTCACGGTCCGCGACACGAAGGGCCGCGACGCGGACGCCGCGTGCGGCCAGCTCCTCGCGACCTACCGGCTGGGTGAGGGGCGTCGGCTCCCCGTCGCGGTGGGGGCGGCCGACCGGGTGGACGAGCTGCGCCGTGAACGGCAGGTGAACCAGTGAGCGCCGCGACGCAGGAGCGGCGCGAGAGTCGCTGTCTTAGGTCACCTAAGACAGCGACGGAGATGAACCCGTGAGGCGTCGTCGCGTCGTCGTGCTCGGCTCAACCGGGTCGATCGGGACCCAGACGCTCGAGGTGATGCGTGCCCACCCGGGTCGCTTCGAGGTCGTCGCCCTCGCCGCAGGCCGCGACGTCGACGGCCTGGCCAGCCAGGCCGATGCGCACGGGGTGACGGACGTGGCGCTCGCCGACCGCGACGCGGCCGCCAAGCTCCGCGTGCGCCTCCCCGGTGCTCGGGTGCGTGACGGCCTCGACGGTGTAGCCGAGCTCGCCGCCCTGCCCGACGTGGACGTCGTGGTCAACGGGATCGTCGGATCCCAGGGACTCACCGCGACCCTCGCCGCGCTCGAGGCCGGGCACACGGTCGCGCTCGCCAACAAGGAGAGCCTGATCGTGGGCGGCCCGTTGGTGACCCAGGCTGGTCGCGGACGTGAGGCGCTGATCCCCGTCGACAGCGAGCACTCCGCGCTCGCGCAGTGCCTACGCGGAGAGCAGGTCGATGAGGTCGCCCGGCTGGTGCTGACCGCTAGCGGCGGGCCGTTCCGCGGGTACGACCGTGAGGCGCTCGCCGGTGTGACCCGGCGCGAGGCGCTGGATCATCCCACCTGGGACATGGGCCCGGTCATCACCGTGAACTCGGCGACCTTGATGAACAAGGGGCTCGAGCTGATCGAGGCGCACCTGCTGTTCGACGTGCCGTGGGAGGCCCTCGACGTGGTCGTGCACCCCCAGTCGATCGTGCACTCGATGGTGGAGTTCGTGGACGGGTCCACGGTGGCGCAGCTGTCCCCGCCGGACATGCGTCTGCCGATCCAGCTCGCGCTCACCTGGCCCGAGCGGCTAGACCACGCGTTCACGGCGATGGACTGGTCCCAGGCCGCGGCCCTCACGTTCGAGCCCGCCGACCGCGAGACGTTCGTGGCGCTGGACCTCGCCGAGGACGCTGGCCGCCGCGGCGGGACGTACCCCGCCGTGCTGAACGCTGCCAACGAACAGGCCGTCGCGGCGTTCCTCGAGGACCGGATCGGGCTGATCGACATCGGAGCGGTGACGGCACAGGTCCTGAGCGACCACGACGGGTCGGGAACGAACCTGACCCTCGATGACGTTCTCGAGGCCGAGACCTGGGCGCGTCGCCGCGCCGACGAACTGCTGACCGCCAGAGGGAACCACACATCACCATGAGCGCTTGGATCGGCAGCGTCCTCTTCGTGATCGGGATCGCCGCGGCGATCGCCATCCACGAGTGGGGCCACTTCATCACCGCCCGTCGCTTCGGCATGCGTGCCGAGCGGTACTTCCTGGGTTTCGGACCCACCGTCTGGTCGACCCGCCGCGGAGAGACCGAGTACGGCGTGAAAGCCTTCCCCTTGGGCGGGTTCGTACGCATCGCCGGCATGGCCACCGGTGACGATCGGCAGCAGCCGGTCGCACGGGAGGTCTTCGACCCCGACGCCGTCGCGAACGACCGGCAACTGACCGCGACCGAGCAGGCCGTCCCGGTCGAGCAGGTCGCCGCGGTCCCCGAACGCACGTGGGCCCGGCTCGAGGAACAGCTCGACACCCGCGGGGTCCCGGTGTCCCAGCGTCAGGGGATCGTGACCGAGACCCGCCAGCGGGTCCGTGCTGACGCGTCGGCCACGGAGGTCGCAGACGCGTTCACCCAGGTTGTGGGCTCGACGCTGCCCGACACCAGGCGGGTGAGCGACCTCCGCCACCGGGTGCTGCGCGGTGACCACGGACGGTTCTTCCACGATCGTCCCGCCTGGGAGCGCGCCGTGGTCCTGTTCGCCGGGTCGGGCATGCACTTCCTGCAGGCGATCGTCCTGCTGTTCATCGCCTTCTGGGCGTTCGGGCTCCAGCCGGTGCCGACCGTCGAGCAGGTCCTGCCCGAGACCCCCGCCGCCGAGGCCGGTCTCCAGGCCGGAGATCGCATCGTCGCGGTCGCGGGCACCGAGGTCGACCGCTTCGCGACCGCGCGCGACGTCATCGAGGCCCACCCGGGCGAACCGATCGAGGTCACGGTCGCGCGAGACGGCCAACGGACCACCGTGACCCTGACGACGGCGCTCGTGGTGGACCGGGTGAGCGCCGGGTCGTCGCTCGCAGAGGCCGGGTTCGCGCCGGGAGACCGCATCGTCGCGGTCGAGGGGGAACCGGTCGACGGCATCGCGGACCTCCGCGCGGCCGCATCGGGCGACGACGAGGTGACCGTCACCGTGCAGCGGTTCGCGGCCTCCGAGGACGGCGCTGTCACGAGCGAGCGCGAGGACCTCACCGTCGCACCGTCGACCGTGTCGGACCTCGTGGACGAGACGACGGGCCTCGCGGGGTTCCAGCCGGCGCTCGGCAGGTACGGGCCGCTGGAGTCCCTGCGCGCGACCTTCGTCGGCGAGGCCAGCTTCCCGGCGCTGTTCGTGGGATCCGTCGAGGCGTTCGGCAAGCTCTTCAGCCCCGAGTTCCTCAGCTCCCTCCCCGACCAGATCGGCGGCGGGGAACGGGACCTGACCGGCGGCGCGTCGCTCGTGGGCCTCACGCAGGTGGCCGGCGAAGGGACGCAGCTGGGTGGGCTGTTCTTCCTGTTCGGGCTACTGGCGTCCCTGAACGTGTTCGTCGGGATCTTCAACCTCGTGCCGCTGCCCCCGCTGGACGGCGGCCACCTGGGGGTCCTGGCGGTCGAGCGGTCCGTGAACGCATGGCGCAGCTTCCGGGGCAGGAGGGCCGACTACCGGGTCGATCCGTCGACGATCACGGCCATCGCGATCCCGGTGCTGATCCTGCTCGGGGCGCTGTTCGTGGCGTTCGTGTTGCTCGACATCACGAACCCGCTGCGGCTGCCACAGCAGTAGCCGCCGGGTGTCCGCAGCGGGGTCCTGCCGGCCGGGCCCGCCGGCCAACGGCGGGCGGCCCAGCGGTACCGTGGACCGTGTCCGCGGAGCCACCTCGACTCCCGCAAGGTGATCGTGTGAGCACCGAACTCCCCGTGATCCAGCCGATGCCGTCCGTCCCCCGGGACGCGCACGGGCAGGTCGGCGACGGTCCGCGACGGCGACAGAGCCGCCAGATCCACGTCGGTGACGTCCCCGTAGGTGGTGGGGCACCGGTGTCCGTCCAGTCCATGACGACCACCCCCACGCACGATGTCGACGCCACGCTGGGTCAGATCGCGGCCCTCACGAACGCCGGCTGCGACATCATCCGTGTGGCGGTGCCCCGCGAGCACGATGCCGAGGCCCTCGAGGCGATCGCCGCGAAGAGCAAGATCCCGGTGCTCGCCGACATCCACTTCCAGTGGAAGTACGCGGTCGCCGCGATCGAGGCGGGCTGCGCCGGCGTGCGCATCAACCCGGGCACGATCCACAAGCACGACAAGGTCGCGCTGATCGGGAAGCTCGCGGCCGAGGCCGGGATCCCGATCCGGGTGGGTGCGAACGGTGGCTCGCTCGAGGACCACCTCCTCGAGAAGCACGGGGGTCCCACCGCCGGCGCCCTCGTCGAAGCCGCGATGAACGAGGTGAAGCTCCTCGAGGACGTCGACTTCCACGACATCAAGATCTCGGTCAAGCACAGCGACCCGTGGATCATGATCCAGGCCTACCGGCTGCTCGCGGAGACCACCGACTACCCGCTGCATCTCGGCGTCACCGAGGCCGGCACACCGAAGGTCGGCAACGTCAAGTCCGCGGTCGGGATCGGCACGCTCCTGGCCGAGGGCATCGGCGACACGATCCGTGTCTCGTTGTCCGCCGACCCCGTCGAGGAGGTCAAGACGGGGATCGCGATCCTCGAGTCCCTCCACCTCAAGGAGCCGGCCGGCTTCCAGCTGATCTCGTGTCCGTCTTGCGGCCGGGCCGAGGTGGACGTGTACGCGCTGGCCGAGTCGGTCGAGAAGGAGCTCGGTGAGCTCGACGTCCCCCTCCGCGTCGCGGTCATGGGATGCATCGTGAACGGACCCGGCGAGGCGAGCGAGGCCGACATCGGCATCGCGGCGGGGCGCGGCAAGGGCAAGATCATCCGCAAGGGCGAGGTCATCGCCGACGTCCGCGAGGAGGACCTGGTCGAGGCGCTGGTCCACTTCGCGAACGAGATGGCCGACGAGATCCGCGCCGAGCGTGGTTCCGGTCAGCCAGAGGTCGTGGCCTAACCGGTCACTCGTCCGGTCCCGCGTTCCGGACCACCGGGCGGAACGCCTCGCTCCCTCCTCGCGCTCGGTCGGCTTCGCTGCGCTCGCCTCCGTCGCGAGGGTCCGTCACGCGGGACCGGACGAGCGCCCTCCGGGCGGCTCGTCGATGGCGATGGATGGAAGGGACTGGTAGCGTTGGCGGTCCAGGGAGTGGGCGCTGGTCGCCCACTTCCAGCGGTTAACGGGCCGGATGATCTGCACAGAGCAGACGACCGTGACCCGTAGGGAACACGAGGCGTCCGATCCGTGACGGCCGGCCCCCCGGGGCCGGCCGCTCGTACGAACCGGCCCGTTCCCTCCGCACCTTGAGACGACGAGAGCGCCGCAGGAGGTGGTATGGGCACGCAGAGCGACGACCGTCTGACCGAACGGCTGACGGAGCTGGCCACGCCCGCCATCGACGCGGCCGGGCTCGAGCTCGTCGAGATCGAGGTACGCGGCAGCCACGGCAGTCGGGTCGTCGACCTGATCGTGGACGCCGACGACGGGGTCAGCGTCGACGCGTGCGCCCGGCTCTCGCGGCAGGTCTCGGCCGTCCTCGACGAGGTCGACCCGATCGACGGCAAGTACACGCTGCGCGTGTCCTCGCCCGGGGTCGACCGACCCCTGCGTCGCCCCCGCGACTTCGCGCGGAACATCGGCCGCCCCGTGCGGCTCGTGCGACGCCAACCGACCGACCTGCCCGGTGAGATCACCGGAACGGTCATCGCCACCGACGAGCGCGCGGTCACCCTCGATGTCGAGGGTGACCCGCTCGAGGTGGCGTTCACCGACGTCGACCACGGCCGCATCCAGCTGCCATGGTGATGGGAGGATCGAACATGAAGGTGGACCTCGACGCCCTGCGCCAGATCGAGCGGGAGAAGGGCATCGACTTCGCGACGGTCGTCGACGCGTTCGAGACCGCGCTGGCCTCCGCCTACAAGCGTGCAGCCAACGTCACGGGGGACGAGGCGCGCGTCACGGTGGACCGCCTATCGGGGGAGATCACGCTCTACGCCCAGGAGCTCGACGATGACGGCAACGTCGTCAACGAGTGGGAGGAGGAGCCGCAGGACTTCGGGCGCATCGTCGCCCAGACCGCCAAGCAGGTCCTCCTGCAGCGTCTGCGTGAGGCCGAGCGCGAGCAGACCTACGGCGAGTACGTCGGCCGCGAGGGCGACATCATCACCGGCATGGTCAGCCAGCAGGGCAACGTGACGCTGCTCGACCTCGGTCGGAGCGAGGCGCTGCTGCCCTACAGCGAGCAGGTCCCCAACGAGCGGCTCGTTCACGGCTCCCACGTACGCGCGGTCGTGATCGAGGTCCGCCGCCAGCAGCGTGGTTCGCAGATCATCGCCTCCCGGACCCACCCCGGGTTCGTGACCGCGTTGTTCGCGCTCGAGGTCCCCGAGATCGAGGAGGGGATCGTCGAGATCCCCTACATCGCCCGGGAGGCCGGTCACCGCACGAAGCTCGCGGTCCGCTCGAACGATCCCGCCGTCGACCCCGTCGGGGCCTGCGTCGGCCCGCAGGGATCACGCGTCAAGAACGTGATGAGCGAGCTGCACAACGAGGGCCACGAGAAGATCGACATCATCCCCTGGGCCGAGGAACCCGACCAGCTCGTCGCCAACGCCCTGTCGCCCGCCAAGGTCAACGACGTCTACCTCTACCCCGACGAGGAGACGGCCATGGTGATCGTTCCCGACCACATGCTGTCGCTGGCCATCGGCCGCGAGGGCCAGAACGCCCGCCTGGGCGCCAAGCTCACCGGCTGGCGCATCGACATCAAAGGCGAGTCCCAGTTCAACGCCGAACAGCAGGCCTTCCAGGACGCCTTCGACAAGGGTCTCGTCGACGAGTACGGCCGTCCGCTGAGCGAGGAGGGCGAAGCCGCCGTCGCGGCCGCCCAGGAGCGCGCCCAGGACGCCCGGCAACGCTCCCTCGACAGCGAAGAGGAGCCGGCCTGACCGCCGGCCGCGACACACACCCCCGACAGGAGTACCCTGAACGTTGTCCCGGACCCCCGTGCGCACCTGCGTGGCCTGTCGCCGCGCACGTCCCCGCGACGAGCTGGTACGTGTCGTGAGGTCGCCCGACGGCGCCGTCACGATCGACGAGCGGGGCACCCGCCCCGGCCGCGGGGCGTACGTCTGCCGGGACACCACCTGCATCCGAACCGCCACCGCGCACGACGCGCGACACCTACGGCGCGCGCTCCGGACCCCGGACGCGAGCCAGGTCGCCGAGACGCTCGGTGATCTGCACGACCAGCTAGTTACCGCCAGCGCGAGCTGAGAGAGAACATGAGCAACACCATCCGTGTGTACGAGCTGTCCCGGGAGACG
>JAHWKO010000042.1 GCA_019347855.1 Actinomycetota bacterium | reverse complement strand
GCCACCGCGGAGCTGTCGATGGCGGTCTGGACCGCTCGGAGCCGTGTCCAGTCCTCGTCCAGCACCATCGTCATCATGTCGGCCTTGTGGCCGAACGTGCTGAACACGTGCAGCTGGGTCTGCTCGGCCAGCTCCTCCAGCGTGGTGACCAGGTCCTTGACCTGACCCGGCGACAAGGTGCGGGCGACCGCGTGGTCGACCCGGTGGAACAGGTGCAGGACGCCCCAGCCCTCACGGGCGACGACGGGCTCGATGGAACCACTCACTCCCACACCTCCTTGCCGCGGACGGTGCCGTCCTCGGTGAGGTCGTACACGACCGGGACGCCCGTGGCCAGCTCCAGGCCGGGCACCTCGTCCTCCTCGAGCGGGCCGGGGCCATCACCCGACTGCGGGCCCTCGACCTCGCCACCGGCGACGGCGACGCCGGCGGTGAGCTCTCGGCGATGATGCTCGACATGCAGCGCACCTTCGACGAGGTGGTCGACACCCACGCGAGCAACGCCGAACGCGCTCGCGCGATCAAGAACAACCGCATCTACCAGACCCTCTCGTCGACCCTGGCCGGGACCCAGGAGTACATGGCGATGGAGAAGCTCCACGCGCTCCACGAACAGGGCGAGTGGGAGCTGCTGATCATCGACACCCCGCCCACGCGCAACGCGCTCGACTTCCTCGAGGCCCCCAACCGGATGACCGATTTCCTCGAGGGACGGCTCCTGAAGGCGCTGATGCGGCCCGGGATCGCCGCGGGGAAGGGACTCGGCAAGATCGTCGGGTTCGGTACGCAGAAGTTCATGCAGATCGCCGGCAAGGTGACGGGGATGGAGCTCCTCGAGGACCTGGCGGATTTCTTCCGCAACTTCGAGGGGATGTACGAGGGGTTCAAGCAGCGCGCTGAGCAGGTCCGGGCCCTCCTGCAGGACCCGGGATCGCGGTTCGTGGTCGTGACCTCCCCACAGCCTCCGCCGCTGCGCGAAGCGCACTTCTTCCTCGAACGGCTGCAGCAGGAGGGGCTGCACACGGCCGGGGTCGTGGTGAACCGGATCCACCCCGGATGCGAGAGCTGTCCCGACGAGAGCGCGTTGCGGTCGGCGGCGGGCAAGACGGACGACGACACCGAGGGACGAGCCGTCGCCGCTGGACTGCGGCTGCTGGCTGATCTGCAGGACCTCGCCGAACGCGAACGGCGGGACGTGTCGTCAGCACTCTACGGGGTCGCGCCACCCGCGCTGGTCGAGGTCCCGCTGCTGCGGTCGGACGTGCACGACCTGACGACGCTCGAGACGGTGGCGGGCCACCTCGTCTGAGAGGCTCAGCCGGCGGCGACCGCCGCTGGGAGCTCACGAGCGAGTCGGCGTCGCTGACGCTCGGTGGTGCCCCCCCAGACCCCGAACTCGATCCCGTTCGCGATGGCGTACGTCAGGCACTCCTCGCGGACGTCGCACCGCGTGCAGATCCGGATCGCGCGACGGCTCTGGGCGGCCCCGCGGACGAAGAACTGCTCCGGGTCGCGCTCGCGGCACCGAGCGCTCTCCATCCACTCCGTCGTCAAGCGCACCTCCTTCACGCGCGGTGAGCGCCGGCCACCGTACGTGGTCCCCACGGCCACGGGGATAGCTCGGAAGGGCCATCCCGGATGGCCCATGCGATCTAGGTGGAACCGGGTGGGGACAGGTGAGCTCGTCGGACGGGTCGACCGTCCACGGTGAGGCCCCGGGTAACGCGCCGGGAACGGTCGTCGGGTGGTCCCGAGCCCGTACACTCGTCGCCTGCTCCGGCCGCCTACGCCGGCGCCGCCCGGCTCGACCTCGACCGGACCCCGTCGCTGAGAGGTCCACGAACGCATGACGTCATCGCACGACCGCGGAGCGATCGCCGGGAGGCTCGTGCTCCTGCTCGTCGTCGTCTCCGGGATCGCCGTGCTCGCGTCGGCGCTGGCGCTGCCCGGGGCGGTGGCGGCCGATCGCGCCGTGACCGGTGTGGGCCGGTCCGTCCTCGACGTACCGCCGTTGGACATCGACGCGATCTCGCGGCCTGCCGAGAACTCCCTGATCGTGGCCGCGGACGGGACGGAACTCACCGAGCTCCACGGTCCGCAGAACCGGGTCCTCGTCGGACTGAACCAGATCCCCACGGTGACCCAGAACGCCGTGATCGCCACCGAGGACTCCCGGTTCTGGAGCCACCGGGGGGTCAACCACGAGGCGATCCTGCGGGCGATGTTCGCGAACGTGCAATCCGGCGACATCCAGCAGGGTGCCTCGACCATCACCCAGCAGTACGTGCGCAACAAGCTGCTGTCGTCGTTCCGCACGGATGACGGCGGCTTCGAGGTCAGCTTCGACCGCAAGCTGCACGAGGCGCTGTGGGCGGTGGAGCTCGAGAAGGAGATGTCGAAGACCGACATCCTCGAGGGCTACCTCAACACGGTCTACTTCGGGGACGGGGTGTACGGCGTCGGCACCGCTGCGCAGCACTACTTCTCGAAGCACGTCAGCCAGCTCACGGTCGCCGAGTCCGCGCTGCTGGCGGGCCTCGTCCGTGCCCCGCAGCGCAACAACCCCCGCACGAACCCCGACCGGGCGCTCAGCAGGCGGAACGTCGTGATCCGGCAGATGACAGCGAACGGGTTCATCACCGAGGCTGAGGCCGCCACGGCGACCGCAGAGCCACTGGGACTGAACCTCGCCCCCGATGCCGACGCCCGGCTGCCGTTCTTCGTCGAGTACGTGAAGCAGGTGCTGGCGGACGAGGGCATCGAGCTCCAGCCCGAGGCGCAGGCGGCCCTGGGCGAGACCCAACAGGACCGCTTCGACCGGCTGTTCACCGGCGGGCTCGTGATCCACACGACGATCGACCCGGCGATCCAGGAGATGGCCGAGAGCACGATCACGGACTACCTCGACGATCCCCTGGAGGACCCCCTCGCCTCGATCGTGTCGGTGCGCCCGCAGGACGGCGCGGTCGTGTCCATGGCCGTCGGGCCCAAACGCTTCGGCGAGTGCCCCGAGGGCCAGCGGGTCTGCGAGTTCACGAAGGTGATCCCGGCGGTGTACGGGGTCGGGGGCAGCCTCGGGCAGCACCCCGGCTCGTCGTTCAAGCCGATCGTCGCCACCGCCGCACTCGAGGAGGGCTTCACGCCCGGCTGGTCGACCGAGACCAGTTCCGGCCAGACGATCGAGGGGTGCCCCAACGCAGGTAAGACCTACCGGGTGAACAACTACGCCGGCGGGGGCGGCGGGTACATGGACATGTACGAGGCCGTCAAGCGCTCGAACAACGTCTACCACGCGAAGCTCGCGTCGGCGGTGGGCCCCGACAACGTGAAGGAGATCGCGCGGCGTCTGGGGATCACCCACTCCCCCGACATGGACCAGGTGGGATGCGCGGTCGGCCTCGGCGGGTTCAGCGTGTTCCCGATGGAGATGGCCTCCGCCTTCGCGACGCTCGCCAACCGCGGCGAGCACTGCGCCCCGTTCGTGGTCACCCGCATCGAGGACCGTGACGGCAACCTGATCTACCAGCACGAACCCGACTGCGAGCAGGTGATCGACCGTGGGATCGCCGACCGCGTGACCGACATGATCCAGGGACCTCCCTCGCCCGGCGGGACCGCCGGCTTCATCAGGGGCCAGCTCGGCCGTCCGGTCGCGGGCAAGACCGGGACCACCCAGGACTGGACCGACGCGTGGTTCGTCGGGTACGTGCCGCAGCTCGCGACCGCGGCGTGGGTCGGCTACGAGTTCGAGAGGTGCCCCGAGGACGGCAGCACGACCGCGTGCGGCTCGATGTTCGGGGTCGAGGCCGCCGGTCAGACCTACGACCGGGTGACCGGCGGGTCGATACCGGGCCACATGTGGGCGGACTACATGGAGCGTGCGCTGGCGGACGTCCCCGTCGAGGGCTTCACCACGCCCCCGCCGATCCCCAGCACGACGGTCCCGGACGTGACCGGGATGATCCAGGAGCAGGCGATCGCGGCCCTCGAGGCCCGCGACTTCAAGACCGTGACCCGGGTCGTCACGCACCACGCGCCCCTCGGCGAGGTCGTCGGCCAGCAGCCCCCCGGGGGCTCCTCGGCATGGGTCGGCAGCGTCGTGGTGCTCGAGGTGTCCGACGGGACCGGCACCCTCCAGGTCCCCGACGTGGTGGGCACGAGCGAGCAGGATGCGATCTCCACCCTCGAGGGGATGGATCTCGATGTCCGGATCGTCGAGCAGGACGTCGAAGACCCCGACCAGGACGGCGTCGTCGTCGCCCAGAGCCCCGGCGCCGGGACCGAGGTCGAGCCGGGTGAACGCGTCGTGCTCGCGGTCGGCCGCTACCGGTCCGGCGGCGGGAGCGACGGCGGTGACAGCGGCGGGGACACCGATGACGACGGCGGTGGCGGCAACGGGGGCGGGAACGGCCGGCCTTCACCGAGTCCGTCGCCCACCGAGAGCTGACGTGGGGCAGGTGATCCGCGGCGCCGCGGCGGTCGCGGCGGCTGGAGCAGCGTGCGTCGCGTACGGCACGTTCGTCGAGCGGCGCTGGTTCCGGCTGCGACGCGAGACGATCGCCGGCCCCCTACGGGGCCCGGGGGCGCTGCGTGTCCTGCTCGTCGCCGACACGCACCTGCACCCTCCGGAGCGCGCGTTGTCGCGGTTCGTCGAGCGGCTCGCGGAGCACGAGGTCGACCTGGTGGTCGCCGCCGGTGACCTGATCGGAGCGACGGGCGCCGAGGACGCGACGGTCGAGCTGCTGGCGCCGCTCGTCGCCGACGGCACGCCGGGCATCGCCGTCCTCGGTTCGAACGACCACTTCGCACCCCAGGCCAAGAACCCCTTCGTCTACTTCCTCGACCCCGACCGGCAGGTGCATGGTCCACCGCTCGACACCGACCGGTTCCGTCAGGGGCTGCGTGACAGTGGTTGGCAGGTGCTCGAGAACGCACGCGTGACCGTGGAAACGGGGGCGGGGCCCGTCCACGTCGCGGGGCTGCCGGACCCGCACCTTCGGACCGCACGTATGCCGCGCCCCCAGGAGATCGCGGTCCCCGGTGACGACGCCGTCCTGCACCTGGGCCTCGTCCACGCCCCGTACAGCCGTGCCCTCGATCTGCTGTCGGCCGCCGGCTACGACCTGCTGCTGTGCGGCCACACCCACGGAGGTCAGGTCCGGTTCCCACCGTTCGGGGCGCTCACGACGAACAGCGACCTGCCGACCGACCGCGCCCGGGGGACCTCCCGCCACGACGGGGCGTGGCTCCACGTCACCGCCGGCCTCGGACAGTCCCGGTACGCCCCGTTCCGCTTCGCCTGCCGGCCGGAAGCGAGCCTGCTGACCGTCACCGGTTGACGTCGTTCGCACCCGGCCGCGGGCGGTCGTTCGCACCCGGCCGCGGGCGGTCGTTCGCACCCGGCCGCGGGCGGTCGTTCGCGCCCGGCCGCGGGCGACGGGTACCCTCGCCGCCCGCCGGGATGTAGCGCAGCTTGGTTAGCGCGCCACGTTCGGGACGTGGAGGTCGCCGGTTCGAATCCGGCCATCCCGACTCGGTACGTCCCACCACCGCGAGGGCCGCGCAGCGCGCGGCCCTCGCGACGTACGGAGGCACACGTGGACATCGCCCGGTTCCAGACCCTGATGCGCGAGACCTACGGGGCGCGCGACCGCGACCGCGGCCTCGAACGCACCTTCGCCTGGCTGGTCGAGGAGGTCGGCGAGCTGTCGCGAGCGCTGTTCCGCGAGGAACGAGACGAGCAGGAGATCGAGCTGGCAGACGTGCTGGCGTGGCTGGTATCGGTCGCGGACCAGGCGAACGTCGATCTCGACGCGGCGGTCAGAGCGAGGTACGCCGACGGCTGCCCCAAGTGCAGCCAGCGCCCCTGCACCTGCCCCACCCCCACTGAACCGCCGTGCGGAGTCGATCCGCCGGCAGGTGCGCGATCAGCGCACCGTAGTAACTCTGCGTGCAACAGCGACGACTAAACGTCGTTGGCGTCCGTGCCGATACCCGGAGGGACGGACTAGTCCGTTCGGGCTACTGGAGGGCGACGTGGACGAGCGGGGGACCGACGACCGGGGCGTACGCGTCCTGCTCGCGGACACCAACAGCAGGTTCGTCCGGCACCTGCCGGAGGCGGTGATCGTGGCCGGGGCGCTGACGTTCCTGGGCCTGCTGGGTCAGGCGAGCGAGACCCCGGCGTGGATGCCGGGCGTGCTCGTGATGGTCGCCTGGTGGGCGATCAGCTTCGCGTTCTCGGCGTGGCGCGGGTCCTCGAGGCGGGAGATCCACCTGCGGATGGCGGTGCAGACCGCCGGCATCACCGCGGTGGTGTACGCCACGGGCTGGGGCCCGGCGCTCGCGTGGGTCGTCGCGTTCGGGGTCGCCGACCAGATCAAGTGGTCCGGGACACGCGCGGCGCGCCCGGCGCTGGCGTGGTCCGCGGCCGGCATCGGCGGTGGCCAGGTGGCGATCGCCGCTGGCGTCGCTCCCTCCTACATCGCCGAGCCCGCGGTCCACGGTCTCGCGGTCATGGTCGGGCTCGGCCTCGCGATGGTCGTCCACCGCTTCGCCCGGGCCACCGCCGAGAAGGAGAACGCCCAGGCCGCGCTGACCGACCGCGAGGCTCGCTTCGGGATGCTCGTTCAACACTCGTCGGACGTGATCCTCATCGTCGACGACCGCGCTCGCATCACCTACATCTCCCCCTCGGTCGAGCGCGTCTTCGGCTGGCGCGCCGAGGAGGTCGAGGGCATGCGCTTCCTGGACCTCGTGCACCCGGAGGACCTCCCTCAGCTCACGACCTTCGCCGCGGAGGTGGCCGGGGAGCCCGGCCTGATGCCCCTGGTGGAGTGCCGGCTGCGCGCCAAGGACGGCACCTGGCGGCACGTCGAGAGCGTGGGCAACAACCTCCTCCACGACCCGTCGCTGCGAGGGTTCGTCCTGAACACCCGCGACGTCACCGACCGTAAGTCGCTCGAGTCGCAGCTCGAGTACCGCGCGTTCCACGACGAGCTCACGAGACTCGCGAACCGTGCCCTGTTCACCGACCGTGTCGAGCACGCCGTGGCCCGCGTCGTCGACCGTCGCGCCGAACCGATCGCGGTGCTGTTCCTCGACCTCGACGGCTTCAAGAACGTCAACGACCGCCTGGGGCACGCCACCGGCGATGAACTGTTGGTCCAGGTCGCGGATCGGCTGCGCACCTGCCTCCGGGACGCCGACACGGCAGCCCGCCTCGGGGGCGACGAGTTCGCGGTGCTGCTCGAGGACATGGCCGACGAGTCGGGCCCCGCCCGCGTGGCCGAACGCATCCTGAAGACCCTCCGCCAGCCGTTCGACGTCGCGGGCACCGAGGTGACGATCGACGCGTCGATCGGCATCGCGGCCGCCACCGGGGGGGAGACGGCCGAGGACGTCCTGCGCAACGCGGACATCGCGATGTACACGGCCAAGGGGTCCGGGAAGGGTCGTTACGACATCTTCGAGCCGCGTATGCACGCCGCGGTGGTGGAGCGGCTCGAGCTGGAGAGCGACCTCGCCCGCGCGATCGACGCCGACGAGTTCGTGCTGCACTACCAGCCGATCGTCGAACTCGCGTCGAAGCGCATCAAGGGCGTCGAGGCCCTCGCCCGGTGGGAGCACCCGACCCGGGGGATGGTCTCCCCGGCTGACTTCATCCCCCTCGCCGAGGAGACCGGGCTGATCGTCGAGCTGGGCCGGTGGGTGCTGCGCGAGGCGTGTGACCAGATGGTCGAGTGGCAACACGACTACGTCGACGATCCACCGATGTCCATGAGCGTCAACCTGTCCGCCAAACAGCTCCTCGACCCCCGGATCGTCTCGGACGTCCGAGCCGCGCTCACCGAGAGCGGGCTGGACCCGGTGAACCTGACACTGGAGATCACCGAGTCCGCGCTGGTCACCGACACCGAAGCCACGATCAACTCGCTGACGGAGCTGAAGGCTCTCGGGGTGAAGCTCGCGATCGACGACTTCGGCACGGGGTACTCGAGCCTCAGCTACCTGCAACGGTTCCCGATCGACGTGCTGAAGATCGACCGGTCCTTCATCGACCAGGTCGGCGACCGGCCGGCGAACCCCGCCCTGGCGCGGGCGATCGTCGAGCTCGGACACAGCTTGGAGCTCGAGACGGTCGCCGAGGGCATCGAGCGCGACGACCAGCTGGTCCAGTTCCAGGCGCTCCAGTGCCACTCGGGACAGGGGTACCTGTTCGCGCGCCCGGGCGACCGCGACGGGACCGCCGCGTTGCTGGCGCGACAGGCGTTCTCACGGGACGCCCGCTCCGTGTCCCTCCCGTCCCTGGTCGAGGAACGCTGAGCCGGTCAGAGCTGCGGGGCGACGAGCTCCGCGATCTGGACGGTGTTTAGCGCGGCGCCCTTGAGGAGGTTGTCGCCCGCGACCCACAGGCTGAGCGAGTTCGGGTCGCCGAGGTCGCGGCGGACCCGACCGACCAGCACCTCGTCGCGCCCCGCGGACTCCAGCGGTGTCGGGTACGCGAGCGGCTCGCCATCCTGGCCCGTGCCGTCCTCGACCAACAGGCCCGGGGCGTCGTCGAGGACCTGCAGGGCACGCTCGACCGAGGGCGCCGCTGCGAAGGTGAGGCGTGCCGCGAGGGCGTGCCCGACCAGGACCGGGACCCGCACGCACGTCGGCGACACCCGTAGCTCCGGCAGGTGCAGGATCTTGCGGGACTCGTTGACGAGCTTCCACTCCTCGTCCGTGTAGCGCTCGTCCGCGAACGACCCGCAGTGAGCGAGCACGTTGAACGCGATCGCCTTGGAGAACTGCTCGGGCGAGACGGCCGCCGCCGCATCGGTGCCTCGGTACCGCAGCGCGTCGGGATCCTCGAGCAGCTTGCGGGTCTGCTCGAGAAGCTCGTCCATCCCGGACTGACCCGCCCCGCCGGCGGACTGGTACGAGGTCGCCACCATCTCGGTCAGATCGAACGCGTCGTGCAGCGGCTTGGCGGCGACCATCAGCACCATCGTGGTGCAGTTGGGGTTCGCGATGATCCCCCTGGGGCGCTCGGCGATGTCGCTGGGGTTCACCTCGCTGACGACGAGCGGGACGTCGTCGTCCATCCGGAAGGCGGAGGTGTTGTCGACGACGACCGCGCCCCGCTCGACCGCAACCGGTGCCCACTCCCTGGAGACGGAGCCGCCGGCGCTGAACAACGCGATGTCGACGCCGTCGAACGCCTCCGCCGAGGGTGCGACCACCTCGATCTCGCGCTCGTCGAACGGGATCCGCCGCCCCGCTGAGCGTTCGCTAGCGACCAGCACCGGGTCGCCGTCGACCGGGAAGCCCCGGGCGACCAGCAGGCGGCGGAGCTCCTCGCCCACCGCCCCGGTGGCGCCGACGATCGCGACGCGCTTGGGGTCGCTCACGGCCTGGCCGGGAGCCGGGGCGTCGCTCCCCCTGGTGGGGCGAGCGGTGTCCTGGGGACTCGCGTCGGGCTCGCTCATGCGCACCGTTCCATCGTCGCGTTCGCTTGCAGGGTGGCGCCTGCGAGGCCTCGTGTCACGTCGCGAGGCCCCGTCGGCCGTCCACCCACGGCCGGACCGGGGGCCGCTCAGGCGTCCCCGGCGGGGTGCTCCTCGCGGATGTCCGCGGTCTCCTCGAGATCGAAGGCGTCGTGGACCGCGGTGACCGCGCGCTGGACGTCATCGGCGCGGATCACCACCGAGATGCGGATCGTGGAGGTCGAGATCATCTCGATGTTCACGTCAGCCTCGGACAGGGCCTGGAACATGGTGGCGGCCACGCCGGGGTGGGTCTTCATCCCGGCACCGACCAGGGAGACCTTGGCGATGTCGTGGTCGACGACGACCTCGGCGGCGCCGACCTCCTCACGGATCGCTCGGATCAGGTCCGCGGCACGATCGACGTCGTCCCGGGGGACGGTGAACGAGATGTCGGTGACGCCGTCGATCGAGACGTTCTGGACGATCATGTCGACGTTGACCCCGGCGTCGGCCAACGCCGTGAACATCCGCGCGGCCACGCCAGGGCGGTCGGGGACGCCCTGGACGGTGATCTTCGACTCGCTGGTGTCGTGCGCGATGCCGGCGATGTAGGCGTCTTCCATGGCTCTCTCGTCCTCCGGTCCCACCCACGTTCCCTCGGACCCCGTGAAGGAGGACCGGACGTGGACCAGGACATCGTGGTTGCGGGCGAACTCGACCGAGCGGGTCTGGAGCACCCGAGCTCCGGTGGCGGCGAGCTCGAGCATCTCCTCGAACGACACGTAGTGCAGCTTCCGGGCGTGCGGCACGATCCGCGGATCCGCGGTGAACACGCCCTCGACGTCGGTGTAGATCTCGCAGCGGTCCGCACCGAGCGCGGCGGCCAAGGCGACGGCGGTCGTGTCGGAGCCGCCCCTGCCCAGGGTCGTGACGTCCTTGGTGTCCTGCGAGACGCCCTGGAAGCCGGCGACGATCACCACGTCCCCGTCGTCGAGGCCGTCGCGCACGCGTCCGGGAGTGATGTCGACGATGCGTGCCTTGCCGTGCAGCGCGTCGGTGAGGATGCCGGCCTGCGACCCCGTGAACGACCGCGCGGAGACGCCGACCTCGGCCAGCGCCATCGCCAGCAACGTCATCGAGATCCGCTCGCCTGCGGTGAGGAGCATGTCGAGCTCCCGTCCCGGCGGGGTCGGCGAGATCTCCTCGGCCAACGCCACGAGGTCGTCGGTGGTCCTGCCCATCGCCGACACCACGACCACGACGTCGTCACCGCGGTCGCGCGCCGCCGCGATGCGATCGGCGACCCGCTTGATGCGCGTGACGTCGCCGACGGAGGTGCCGCCGTACTTCTGGACGACCAGGGCCACAGGGGTCCTTCCGTCCGGTTGCGAGGGGGGCGGGCGTGCGGGTCGGCGAGGGCCGGGTGAACCGGGCGGGATGCTACCGGCACCGACCTCCGTCCGGCCGTGTGGCAGGGTGGCCCGCAGTAGCCTCGGAGCATGTCCACGACGTCCGCCGCAGACGGCCTGACGGGGCACGACCGGCTGGGACGGACGCTCACGCTGCTGGCGGCCGGCGCACAGGTCGTCGCCGTGTTCCTGCCGTGGACCCCGGAGGTCACCGCCCTCGACCTCAGCCTGCGCGGGTTCGACATCGGTGTGCAGCAACCGACCGTCGGTCTCACGCTGGTGCTGCTCGCGGCTCTCCCAGCACTGGCGGCCCTGGTGAGCGGTACGGGCTGGCCGCGCGCGGTCTCCGGGGCGGGCACCGGGGCGCTGGCGCTCGCCTGGCTCGCCGCAGGACCGGCAGGTGCCATCACGACCGGCATCACGGTCGCGCTGGGGGCAGCCGTCGGACACCTCTGGGCCGCCGCGGTCGCCAGCGGCGGAGGCAGACCCGCTGCGGCGCCCCGCCGGAGAGACCGAGCCGCGGCGCCCGCGCCAGGCGACCGGGGAGGCGACCCGTCCAGCGCGGGCTCTGGGCACCGACCGCTCGACCACACCGCGGACACCGCGTTCGAGGCCTGGGGGCCGACCCGCGCGGCGTGCTTCAGCGAAGCCGTCCGGGCGCTGGTCGGCTCCTTCGCCGACACCGACGCGGTCCGAGCGTCCGCCACCCACGAGGCACCTTCGACCGCCCCGGCGACGACGAGGACCTGCTCGTCGACCTCCTCGACGAGGTGATCTACCTGGTCGACGCTCGGGGCGCGGTCCCGGTCGGGGGTGACGTCCACGACCGTGACGACGGGGGGATCGCCGCCCGGTTCGACCTCGCCGAGACCGATCAGGTGCGCCCCCGGGGCGCCGTCCCGAAGGCCGTCACCTACCACGGGCTCGAGGTGGTGCGCGACGACCGCGGCTGGCGCTGCCGGGTCACGATCGACGTCTAGGACGTCACCATGGAGTGGTTCGACGCGTCCGGCTACCAGCTGGCACGGCTGCTGTTCGAACGGACGCTCGCCGGGATCTACCTGATCGCGTTCTTCGTCACGATCAACCAGTGGCGCCCGCTGGTGGGGGCGCGGGGGCTGACACCCGTGACCCGGTACCTCGCCGCGACCGGCTGGCGCGACGCCCCGACGCTGTTCCGCTGGCGCTACAGCGACCGGCTGGCGGAGGCGGCCGCCTGGACCGGTGCGATCCTGTCGGTGGCACTGCTCGTCGGACTGCCGCAGCAGGGTTCGGTTTGGGCGCCGATGCTCGCGTGGGGCGCGCTGTGGGCGTTGTACCTGTCCTTCGTGAACGTCGGCCGGATCTGGTACGCGTTCGGCTGGGAGTCGATCCTGCTCGAGGCCGGGTTCCTCGCGGCCTTCCTCGGCTCGGAGGTGGTCGCTCCGCCGCTGGTCACGATCCTGCTGCTGCGCTGGCTGCTCTTCCGGGTCGAGTTCGGGGCGGGACTGATCAAGCTGCGGGGCGACCCGTGCTGGCGTGATCTCACGTGCCTCGAGTACCACCACGAGACCCAGCCGATGCCGAGCCTGTTCAGCTGGTGGTTCCACCACCTGCCGCGGCCGCTGCACAAGGTGGAGGTCCTGGCGAACCACGCCACCCAGCTGATCGTGCCCTTCGGGCTGTTCGCCCCACAGCCCGTGGCCGGGATCGCCGGCGCGATCATCCTGGGCACCCAGGGCTGGCTGGTGATCAGCGGGAACTTCTCGTGGTTGAACGCGCTGGCGATGATCCTGGCGCTGACGGCGTTCCCGGACAGCTGGCTGGATCCGATCCTGCCGGCGGACCCAGCCGCGTCGCTCGCGGCCACCCCTGCGTGGCTGGTCGCCGTGGTGCTGCTCGTCGCCGCGGGCACCGTGACGCTGAGCTGGTGGCCCGTCCGCAACATGGCGTCACCCGGCCAGGCGATGAACCGGTCGTTCAACCCGTTCCACCTCGTGAACACCTACGGGGCGTTCGGATCGATCACCAAGGAGCGGTACGAGATCGTGCTCGAGGGATCGCTCGAGCAGGACCCGAGCGAGGACGACTGGCGCGAGTACGGGTTCAAGGCCAAGCCGGGCGACCCATCGCGGCGACCCCCGCAGATCGCTCCGTACCACCTGCGGCTGGACTGGCTGATGTGGTTCGCGGCCATGTCCTCCCCCAGCCGTCACCCGTGGTTCGTCCGCCTGGTCGTGGCGCTGCTCGAGGCCGACCCCGGGACGCTGGACCTGCTACGCCACGATCCCTTCGACGGCCAGCGCCCAGCGACGATCCGCGCGCGCCTGTTCCGCTACCGGTTCACGACGCCCCAGGAACGTCGTGAGACGGGCGACTGGTGGGTCCGCCGCTTCGAGCGCACCTACCTGCCGCCGGTCACCCCGGGCGACCTGCCGACCTGACCTCATCCGCATCGGGGTGGAGAACCGTGCACATGTATGCAAGTCCCGTCACCCCGATGCGTGGGATGCGAGCAGATCGACGACCTCGTCGTCGCTGGTCTGACCGAAGTCGCGGTACCACGTGCCGACCGCGCGGAAGCTGTCAGGCGTGTGGAGCACCACGACGTCGTCGTAGTGCGTGCCGACCTGCTGGACGTTGTTCGGCGGTCCGACCGGGATCGCGAGGATGAGGTGCTCGACGCCCCGGGCGCGCAACACCTGGGCCGCCGCGGTCGCGGTCACCCCGGTGGCGAGCCCGTCGTCCACGACGACGACGGAGCGATCATCGAGCGGCACGGCGTCCCGACCCCTCCGGTAGCGACCGAGGCGGCGCCGCAGCTCGTCCTGCTCCTCCTCGATGCTGTCCTGCAGGTCGTCGCGAGACAGGCCCAGCTGACGCATGGGTCCCTCGTTGAGCACCACGACATCGCCCTCACCGACCGCCCCGATGCCGTACTCGGGGTTGTGGGGCGCGCCCACCTTGCGGACCACGACCACGTCCAGCGGCGCGTCCAGACGATCGGCGACCTCGGCGGCGACCGGCACGCCGCCACGGGGCAGTCCGAGCACCACGGGGTCGCTCAGGTCCAGCTCTGCGACACGGTCGGCCAGCTGGCTGCCGGCGTCCCGCCGGTCCTCGAAGGTCGAGCCCATGTCATCAGCCCTTCACGACGCCGAGCGGCACCAGCCGTGCGACCCGACGGGCCAGCTCCGACTGCTCGCACACCCGGACGACCTCGTCGACGTCCTTGTACGCGTAGGGCGCCTCCTCGGGCAGGTCCGACCGAGACTCCTCACGGACGAGGATCCCACGCTGCTCGAGCTCGGCGTGCAGCGCCCCACCGTCCTGTTCCTTCTTGGCCTGCGTGCGGCTCATGGTCCGGCCGGCGCCATGGCAGGTCGAGTGGAACGCCGCGCCGCTGGGTTGCCCCTCGGCTCGAACGCCGGTCAGCACCCACGAGGAGGTCCCCATCGATCCCGGTACGAGCACCGGTTGACCGTGGGGGCGCAGATCCTCGGAGAGATCGGGATGACCCGGGGGGAGCGCGAGCGTCGCGCCCTTGCGGTGCACGCACAGGGTGCGCCCGTCGTGCTCCTCGAGCTTCGCCAGGTTGTGCGAGACGTCGTAGACGAGCTCGAGGTCACGTCGACCGATGACCTCCTCGAAGGCGTCCCGTGTGGCCTCGGCGAGCAACTGTCGGTTGGCACGGCCGAAGTTGGCACCTGCCGCCATCGCACCCAGGTACGCCTGGCCCTCGGGCGAGTCGACCGGGGCGCAAGCGAGCTGCTTGTCCGGGACCTGGATGTCGTACGTGTCCATCGCGTCCTTCATCCGGCGGACGTGGTCCTGGCAGATCTGGTGCCCGAGACCGCGCGACCCGGTGTGGATCATCACCACGACCTGGTCCTCCTGGAGCCCGAAGGCCTCCGCGACCTCCGGATCCACCAGCTCGTCGACCGCCTGGACCTCGAGGAAGTGGTTCCCCGATCCGAGGCTGCCCACCTGTTCGATGCCGCGTTCCATCGCGCGGCTGGACACCCTGGCGGGGTCGGCATCCTCCAGGAACCCGTGGTCCTCGCAGCGCTCGAGGTCGCGCTGGTTGCCGCGACCGCGATCCACGGCGTAGGCCGCCCCCCGGACGAGGATCTCGGTGAGCTTGTCCTCGTCGTCGATGTCCCACACCGCACCCTTGCCGAGCCCCCGCGGCACGGTCCGGTCAAGCAGGTCCATGATCTCCGACAGCGCATCGCCGAGCTCGTCGCGGGCCACCGGCGTCGCGAGCAGCCGGACCCCGCACGAGATGTCGAACCCGACGCCACCGGGCGACACCACCCCTCCCTCGGCCACGTCGGTGGCGGCCACACCGCCGATCGGGAAGCCGTAGCCCCAGTGCATGTCCGGCATCGCGTAGCTCGCATCGACGATGCCGGGCAGGGTGGCGACGTTGGCGACCTGCTGGAGCGCCTCGTCCTCGACGTGCTCCATCAGGGGCTCGGAGGTGAAGACGATCCCGTCGACCCGCATATCGCCGTCGCGGGGGATGCGCCACCGGTGCGCCTCGTCCCGCTGCAGTTCCACGTCCGCCATGGCTGTCTCCGCTTCCGCTTCCGTCCCAACCTTGCACCCGGTTCCCGTCGCCCGCCACCGACGGTCGCACGTTCGTCGGAGCGGGAGGTCCTCATGCATGACCTGAGGGGACCACCCAGGGGGGCCTCAGCGGGGCGGGGAGTCGGGCATGGGTGGCCGCTCGGGCCCCGCCCGTCTGGACCGCTCCGCCGGGGTGCTGCCGACGAACGGGAGCCGCGCCTGGACCTCCAGCGCCGCCGCCCACGTGGCCCCGAGCGCGGCGCCGAACAGCGTCCCGGTGAGGGCGGCGACCTCCACGACGAGCACGGCGACGCCGATGGCGCTGACGAGGAACATCCCGACCGCGACGATCCGGACCGCACGGCCCCACTCGAGCCGGGTGCTCGCGACGGCCGCCGCGTGGAAGATCAGCGCGGCAGCCGCGGCGGTCGCGACCGCTGGGAACTCGGTCTCGGTGAGCTGCCGGGGCGTGATGCCCTGCACGACCCACGCGATACCCGCCGCGCCCAGGGTCCCGGCGACGGTCCGAGCCGCCGTCCGTAGGTTCGCCCGCCACAGGGCGTACCCCGCACCCACCGCGGTGGGCACCAGGAGCCACGGGAGCTCGAAGGACGCGACGACCCACCCGGCCACCTGCGCCGCGGCGTCGGTGCTCACGTCGGCGAACCACAGCTGGACGGGCACGTCGAACCGTGCCAGCCCCTGGAACGTCGCCACGTCGGTCACCAGGATCCCGATCGTGGTCGCCCCGACCGCGAGCACCCCGAAGCCGAGGGTGAGCCCGAGACCACGAGCCACGTTGGGGTTGAACCGGTCACCGACCCACCGCAGCTGCGCTCCGTAGCGGCGACGCACCCAGCGGACCGGCGGCCAACTCGCCGCCCGTCGTCCCCATTCGACGATCCGGTCCTGCCGCTTGGCGACCGCGCGCGCGCCCCAGCGCAGCAGCAACGCGATGACCACCAGGAGCAGCAGGATGAGCGAAGCGCGCCCGGCGTACTCCTCGACGACATGCCAGGACTGGCCAGCGGCGAACCCGACGAGCACGAACGCGACGGCCCAGCCGGCCGCCGCCGGGATGCTGTACAGGAGGAAGCGGCGGTAGGACATCCCGCTCGTGCCAGCCACGAACGGGATGAAGGTCCGGACCACCGACGCCCAGCGCCCCACCACGATGGCGCGGCCGCCCCGCTCGCGGAAGTACTCCTCGGTCCGATCGATCTGATCGCTGAACCGCCTCGCGATGGGGTCCCAGGACGTGAGCTGTTGTCCCCACCTCCGACCCAACCAGTAGCCGGTGGTGTCCCCCAGGATCGCCGCCACCGCCGCCACCGCCAGCATGACCTCGATGTCGACGCGCCCCTCGCTCGCAAGCACGCCACCGAGGATCATCGCGATCTCACCGGGCGTGATCAGCCCCAGGAAGGCGGCGGCCTCGCCGAAGGCCAGGACGCCGATGACCAGGTAGGCCACGGGGCCGTGCAGCCCGAGGACCGCGCTCGTGATGGAGTCGAGGATGCGGCCCACGGATGGAGCCTACGTGGTCGGGCTCAGCTTCCGACGTCCCGACGCCCGGAGAACGCCCGGCCCAGGGTCACCTCATCGGCGTAATCGAGGTCCCCCCCGACGGGGAGACCCGACGCGATCCGCGTGACGCGGACGCCGAGCGGCTGCAGCAGTCGGGCCAGGTAGGACGCGGTGGCCTCGCCCTCGACGTTGGGGTTCGTGGCGATGATCACCTCGCCGACGCCCTCGTTGTCGAGCCGACCGATCAGCTCCTTCACATGGAGGTCATCGGGACCGATCCCGTCGATCGGCGAGATCGCGCCACCCAGGACGTGATAGCGCCCCCGGTACTCACGCGTGCGCTCGATCGCCAGCAGGTCGCGCGGCTCCTCGACGACGCACAGCAGTGTCGGGTCACGCCGGGGGTCCTGGCAGACCCGGCACTCGTCCTCCTCGGAGACGTTCCAGCACCGCTGGCAGAACCGGATGCGCTCCTGCACCTGCACGATCGCGTCCGCCAGCCGCCGCGCGTCGGCCTCGTCGACGTTCAGGAGGTGGAACGCGATGCGCTGGGCGCTCTTGGGTCCGATGCCGGGCAGGCGACCCAGCTCGTCGATCAGATCCTGGAGGACTCCCTCGTAGGTCGACACGATCAGCCCTGGTCGACGGGCTCGGCACCGAGCTCGTCACGCAGCAGGGCGACCGCGCGTTCGGCAGCCTCGTCGGGCTCCGTGTCATCCGGCACGGCCTCCGCCTCGCGGACCTCGACAGCCTCCCGCTGGTCGATCACCGGCTCCTCGTCGACCGGTCCGGCGTCCGTGTCATCGACCGCGACCTCGACCCGGACGGCACCGACCTCGATCCCCGTGACCTCGCGGACGACGGACCGGAAGACCTCGGCGTTGTCCGGCTGCGAGGCCTGCTCGGCGTGGAACGCCTGGGGGAAGCGCAGCAGGAGCGTGCCCTCGTCCAGACCGACCGGGATGCCGGGGGTGTAGAACGCGTGGAGCTTGCGGCTGCGCTCCTTCAGACGGTCGAGGACGCGCTCCCAGCGTGACAGCAGCCCTTCCAGGGAGGCGTCCGCCGCGGCGGTCTGGGGCTCCTCATCCGGCTCGGACGCAGGTTCCTCGGCGGGGGGAGGCTCGTCGGGCACGGGTTCCGGGGCCGGTTCGTCGGGCTCGTCCGTCTCGGCGGGAGGTTCCGGGGCAGGTCGGGACTCGGGTTCCGGCGTCGGCTGCGGTGCCGTCGCCGTCCGCTCCTCGGTCGCGGGCTGCGACGTGTCGGCGGCCGGTTCGGGATCTGCCGGTGCGGGCTGAGGCGGCGTGGATCGCGAGGCCGCCCCCGCCTCGAGCCGTGCCACCCGGTCGGCGAGCGCCGCCAGGTCCCCCGCCGCCGCGGGACGCGCGAGCTTGGTCAGCGCCAGCTCCAGCGGCAGGCGGGCGGGCCCACGACGCATCTCGGCGATCGTCTCGGCGAGCAGGTCGATCGCACGAGCCAGGGACTCCTGCGTCAGCAGCGCAGCCTGCCCCCCGAGCTGGCCGCGACGTTCCTCGGTGGCGTCGACGAGGTCGGGCCGGTCGGGCGCCACGGCGAGCACCAGCAGGTCGCGGAGGTGCTCGACGAGGTCGAGCGCGAACCGCCGGAGGTCGTGACCGTCGCGCTGCAGTTCCTGCACCATGACCATCAGCCCAGCCAGGTCCTGCGCCGCGATCAGCGCGACCGCGCCGAAGACCCGCTCAGCGGGGGTGTGGCCCAGCACCGACGCGACGTGGTCCGCGGTGACCGTCTCGTCCGACGCGAACGAGCGGACCTGGTCCAGGACCGACAGGGTGTCGCGGACGGATCCGTCGCCCGCGCGCGTGACGGCTTCGACGGCCGCGTCCTCGATCGACAGACCCTCGAGCTCCGCGAGCCGCCGGACGTGGCCGCCGACCTCCTGGGCCGCGACGCGCCGGAGATCCAGGCGCTGTACGCGCGACATGATCGTCGGGATGATCTTGTTGGGCTCGGTGGTCGCCATCGCGAACATCACGTGCCCGGGCGGTTCCTCGATCAGCTTCAGCAGCGCGTTGAACGCCGCGTTCGAGGCCATGTGGACCTCGTCGAGGATGTAGACCTTGCGCCGGGCGGACGCCGGGGCGAACAGCGCGCGGTCCCGGAGCTCGCGAGCATCGTCGACCCCGCCGTGCGACGCCATGTCCAGCTCGATCACGTCGACCGACGACCCCTCGGTGATCGCCACGCAGTGGGCGCAGGTCTGGCACGGGGTGGCGGTCGGGCCCTGCTCGCAGTTCACCGCCTTGGCGAGGATGCGCGCCGTGGAGGTCTTGCCGGTCCCGCGCGGACCGGTGAAGAGGTACGCGTGGTGGAGCCGGTCCTCGGTGATCGCGTTGGCCAGCGTCTGGGTGACGTGGCGCTGCCCGACGACCTCCTCGAACGACTGTGGCCGGTACTTCCGGTACAGCGACACGTAGGCCACGTGGTCCTCGAGGGAGGTCGGGTCT
>JAHWKO010000041.1 GCA_019347855.1 Actinomycetota bacterium | reverse complement strand
GAGTACCTCGGCGTCCCCAAGCACGGTCCCTACAAGCGGGACGATTACAGGTACTGATCAGCTCGTTGGCCTGTCGCGGGTCGGCCGGCCGGTGCCGGGACCCTCGCGACGGAGGCGAGCGCAGCGACGCCGACAGAGCGCGAGGAGGGAGCGGAGCGTTCCCTCCTCGGTGGTCCTGCTAACGGATCCCTGCGAGCGTTACCAACGGAGGAGGGCGGCGATGCCGCCGTGCTCAGCCAGCATCTCCGCGGCCTCGTCCTCGACCGGTGTGACCGTCGCACCCGTCTCGAGCGTCCGCTCGAGGGCCCGCTCGATCAGCAGGGGCTCCTCCTCGAGGATCTCGTCGTCGAGGTCGGGACGACCGTTGTTGGCGAAGAGCATGCCGCCGTCCGTGCGGTAGCCCGAGTACGAGGCGTCGGAGGCGAACACGAGCTGCTCGACACGACCCTCGTTCAGCGAGGCAAGCACGTCGTCGAGGCCCAGGGCACCGGCACCGCCGGACAGGGCTCGGTCCTTCGCCGTCTGCACGAGGTTCACCGCACGCTCGTGGCGCAGCGTCTTGAACGTGTCCCACGCCTCACCCGCGATCGTGTTGGGCGCCTCCTCCTCCCAGGACAGATCGGTCAGCGTGAGCTGCTCGCCACCGGCCGGGTTCAGCTCGTCCGCGAACGGCTTCGTGAGGCGCGGTTCACCCGCGACGACCAGTCGGTCCCATCCCCGGGAGTTCGCGATGTCGGCGATGTCCCTCGCCCGGTCGCGCAGGAAGCGGAGCCGGTTCTCGTCGACACGGTGGTCGAACTGTTCGCGCTTCTGGCCACCCTGGCGGGTGTCCTGCGGCTGCGCGGGGGCGGGACCCGAGGCCTTCCGCCAGTCGCGCCCACCGATCGTGAACTCGTCCTTGGTGAGCTCCTCGGCCTCCCCGAGCCGCCACTCGAGGAGCCGCACGCCCCCCTTGTGCACGACGGCGATGCCCGCCGGGCGCCCCTCGTCGTAGGCCGCGATCAACGGCCTGACGTAGGCGTTCCGGTCGAGCACCACCCGGTCACGGAACGGGACCTGGACCGACACGGTCCGCGTCTGCCCGTCGGCGACCGAGGCGAACAGCGCGCGTCCCTGACCGTGCTGGGCGAAGTCGAAGAGGCGCTCGAGGTCGCGATCGAGCTCCTCGATGCGGGTCTCGAGCGCTTCCCACTCGTCGTGGGGACGCTCCTCCTTCGCCGCCTTGACGAGTCCACGCAGCTCGTTGCGGATCGCGATGGGCCACCCGGGCTGCGGGTCGGCCGCACGCTCCGGCGTGATGCCCACGAAGACCGACAGCACGCCGATCTCGTCGCGGAAGTCGATGAGTTGGAGGATGGCTTCTTGGTCGATGCTCATGGCCTTCACCCTAACGCCCGGGTCTGGGATGGGCCCGTTCGGACGTTGGTGGTCGAAGGGGCCACGGAGGTCGACTGATAGCTTCGGTGCGTGTTCCCCCGCGCTCTCCGCATCGGTTCGATCGCTGGCGTCGACGTCCGGGTCGACCCCTCCCTGCTGGTGATCGCGTTGCTCGTAGCGGTCCAGTTCTGGTTCTGGTTCACGCAGCGGTACGCGCACGGGGCCACGATCGCGACGGTCCTGGCGCTCGTCGCCACGTTCCTGTTCTTCGGGTCGATCCTCGCCCACGAGCTGGGACACGCCCTCGAGGCGGTCCACCGGGACGTGCCGGTAGCGGGCGTCACCCTGTTCCTCTTCGGCGGGGTGACGGAGACCCGGATGCAGGTCCGTCGCCCACGTGACGAGTTCGCGTTGGCGGCGGTCGGCCCGTACGTCAGCTTCGTGGTGGCCGCGCTCTGCGGGCTCGTGGCGACCTGGGCCGCTGGGCTGCGCCTGAAGGGGGTCGCGGACGTGGCCGGCCTGCTGGCCTGGCTGAACCTGCTGCTCGGCCTGTTCAACCTGATCCCGGGCGCCCCGCTCGATGGCGGTCGGGTGCTGCGTTCGCTGCTGTGGGCGGTCACCGGCGACCGCAACCGGGCCGTGCGCTACGCCGCCCGGAGCGGCCAGGTGGTCGGGGCGCTGCTCCTGGCGGGCGCCGCGTGGGGGCTGCTCGCGTTCGGGACCCGGGTCATCGCCCAGGGGATCTGGCTCGGACTGATCGGCTGGTTCCTGTTCCGCGCCGCGAACGGCGAGCTCCAGCACCGCGACGTCTCGGGCCTGATGGCCGATCGTGCGGTCGGCTCGCTCGTTCCCGAGCCCCCACGGCCGATCGCGGCGCACGCGACGCTGGTGGACGTGCTGGAGGACCTGACCCGCAGCGCCTCGGACGCGCACCCGGTGGTCGAGACGAACGGGCATCTCGTGGGGGTCCTGCGCATCGAGGACGCGGCGGCGGTGGGTGCGTCGGCCCGGTCCACGACGACCGCCCGCGACGCGATGTGCCCGATCGAGGTCGTCGCGGTCGTCGATGCCGACACGCCGGTCACGCAGGTCGCCGACGATCTGCAGCGCGCGCCGGCAATCGCGGTCTTCCAGGACCGTGATCTGGTCGGCCTCGTGAGCGACCGTGGGTTGCGCCAGGCGATCGACCGGCTGCACGACCTCCACGACGAGGCCGGGCGGACCAGGAGGAACCGTCCGTGAGGCGCATCCTGTACGCGCTGTCCGCGCTCGTCATCGCGTGGGCCGTCTTCACGGTGCCGCTGCCGCTGCTGGTGACGGCACCTGCCGACGCCACGCCGATCTGCGACGCCGACTCCTGCGCCGGGACCGCTGCGGACGACCGTTCGGTCATCGCCGTGCGGGGGAACGCCGACCCGCTGACCGGCGAGATCCTCCTCACGACGGTGACGGTGTTCCCGACCACCTCGTACGGCGCGATCCAGGCCTGGCTCGACCCGTACGAGGACGTCTCCAGGCGCGAACAGCTGATCCCGACGGGCATCGACACCGACGAGTTCTTCGCGACCCAGCGGGAGGTGTTCGAGGAGAGCGTGCAGGTCGCCGCTGCGGTGGGGCTGCGCGCCGCCGGACGGGACGTGACGATCGAGGGGGACGGGGCACGGGTCGTCGAGGTCATCCCGGGCAGCGCCGCGGACGGGAAGCTGCAGGCGGGCGATGTCATCATCGCCGCGAACGACGAACAGATCGAGCTCAGCAGTCAGCTCGCCGCGCTCACCCAGGAGCTGGCCGAGGGCGAGGAGATCACCCTGCAGGTCGAGCGCGACGGGAGCACCGAGGAGATCACGCTCGAGACGGCTCCGATCCCAGGCACCGGGTCCGCGGGTGTTGGCGTGTTCATCGAGACCGTGAACCAACAGATCCGTCTGCCGGACGACATCGAGGTCACCGACCGCTCCGGGATCGGAGGTCCGTCCGCGGGGCTGATGCTGGCCCTGACCGTCTACGACCTGTTCAACGATGCCAACCTGCTGGACGGCCGGCTCGTGGCCGGCACAGGGACGATCGGGCTCAACGGGCAGGTCGGTCCGATCGGGGGGATCGAGAAGAAGGTCCGGGGCGCCGTCGCCTCCGAGGCCGACGTCTTCCTCGCTCCGGCGGCGCAGATCGAAGCAGCGAGGTCCGCCGCGCCGGACGACCTGCGGGTCGTGGCGGTCGCGACGTTCCAGGACGCGATCGACGCGCTGCAGCAGGATGCCGGCGGCTCGGGCTCCTAGCGCTCCCCGGGCACCTCGGCCGGTTCCTGGGCCGGCTCCCCAGCGGGTTGCTCGGCCGGTTCTTCGCGCCGCACCGGGACCTGGTCGCGCCCCACCGGCCTACGGTCGGCCAGCGTCGGCACGATCAGCACGGGGATGTCCGCACGCTGCACCACCTCGTGGACCATCCGGTGTCCGCCCCGGTCGAGCAGGCGCGGGGCCGGTTCCCCCATCACGATCAGATCGATCGCGGCCTCGCGGGCGACCTCGAGGATGGCGTCGACGATCGAGGTGGCCTCGCGGACCACCGCCTCGTAGCTCAGGCCCCGGGTCGTCGCGAGCTGGCGGACCACCGACAACGCAGGATCGGCGATGTCCGGGTCGTAGGTCCCCGGCGGGACGATGTGCAGCGCGGTGAGCGTGGCCCCGGCCGAGGCGGCCAGATCCGCGACGGGTCCGGCCTTCTCGCGGGCCATCTCGGGGCTCGAGATCGGGAAGAGGATGTGGTGCACGCGGTGGGGGGCCAGCCGATCCTCGGCTGCGGCCCTGAGTTCGGCCTCCTGTGCGGCCTTGCCGGACTCGCCGGCGCTG
Organism: Actinomycetota bacterium; assembly: GCA_019347855.1. The sequence continues at coordinate 15,867 of JAHWKO010000041.1, read as the reverse complement.
TCCAGGGCGCGGGACACCGCGAACGGTCCGAGCAGCTCGAAGACCACGACCGAGCCGAGCACGATCGCCGAGACGTCGCTGCCGAGCTGGTCGGCTCCGACCTCGGCCGCGCGCTCGAACGTGAACGCCGCCAGACCGATCGCCATGCCGGCGAAGGGGATCAGGCCCAGTCCCATGTCGATGCCCCAGCCGGACCGCCGCCCCGAGCGCGTCAGGTGGGCGCCGGCCCAGCCACCGCCGACCTTGGCGATCATCCGTGCGGCCACGTACACGGCACCGAGTCCGCCGATCGCCGTGAGCTCCTGGAGGTGGACGCCCGCGCCCGCGATCAGGAAGAAGACCAGGTAGATCGGCGCCTCCAGCGTACGGAGCGTGCCGAACAGCGGCCGAAGATCACGTGGGTCGTTGGCCGTGACCGCGCCCATCACCAGGGTGGACAGCACGACCGGTGCGCCGACGTAGCGGGACACGGCCACGGCTCCGAGCAGCACCACCAGGACGAACAGCAGCTGCTCCCCGACGGCGTGCAGGCTGTCCCACCACCGCCGGAGGATCCACGCCCCGACCGCGCCGATCACCACGGAGGCGACGACGAGCTGCGCGAAGGCGAGGAGGCCCGTCTGCGCCCCGGCGCTCTCGCCCTGGACCGCCAGCACGAACGGCAACCCGATCCCGTAGAGGATCGCCGAGGTCACGTTGTTCAGCGCGGTCGCGGCCTGCAGGTGGTCTGCCAGCGGGCCCTTGGCCCGCCGTTCGGCGATCACCGCGAGCAGGGTCGTCGGGGAGGTGGACAGAGCGATCGCCGCGAGCAGGTACGACTCGGAGACGTTCAGGCCCGCCAGCAGGAGCCCCCCGAAGCAGAGCGCGAACGTGAGCGCGCTGTCCAGGATCGCGATCGGGGTGAGGGTGTGACGCACACGACGCAGGGCGGGCAGCTCGAGGCGTTCCCCGATCATGAACACGATCGCTCCGAGCGCGAGCGCCAGCACCGGGTCCAGCGCGGCCAGGCCCTCGTCGTCGATGACGCCGAGCACCTCGGGACCGATCACGATCCCGATCGCGATGAAGACGATCACCTCCGACAGGAAGCGTTTCGTGGCGCGTCCGACCACGAAGGCGAACGCCGCGAGCCCAGCGACGAGCAGCAGACTGGTCACGGAACGGCGACCTGCGGTGTCGCGTCCTCGGAGCGGCAGGTGCGGAGGAAGTTGCCGAGGAGCTGCATGCCCACCCCGGTGAGGATCGACTCCGGGTGGAACTGGACGCCCTCCAGGGCGAGCTCACGGTGACGCAATCCCATGACGAGCCCGTCGGAGGTCTCGGCCGTGACCTTCAGGTCGGTGGGCAACGATCCACGGTCGACGATCAGGGAGTGGTAGCGGGTGGCATCGAACGGGACCGGCAGCCCCTCGAGGACCCCCTCGCGCCGGTGGTAGACGCGTGAGGTCTTGCCGTGGACGAGCTCGGGGGCACGGCTGATCGTGGCGCCGTACACCTCTCCGATGCACTGGTGCCCGAGGCACACACCCAGGACCGGCCGCTTGCCCGCGACCGCCCGGATCACGTCCTTGGACAGCCCGGCGTCGTCGGGTCTACCCGGGCCCGGACTGATCACGATGCCGTCGGGGAGGTCGTCGAGGAGCTCCTGGATCGTGAAGGCGTCGTTGCGGAGGACCTCGACGTCGGCGCCGAGCTCACCCAGTTCCTGGGCGAGGTTGAACGTGAACGAGTCGTAGTTATCGACGATGAGGACGCGGCTCACGCGGCACCCCCCGCGCTGATCGCTGCGGGTCCGCCGGTCAGAGAGACGCGTCCACGGTCATCCAGGACGGCGGTCGACGACGTCACGAGCCAGCCGCGCTCGTCGGCGAGCTCCGGGCTGAGCTGTGGGCCGTGCAGGGCCAGCCGGCCCGGCTCACCGTCGGCGGCGGGCTCGCCCGCGTCATCCACGACCAACGCGACGGTGTCGGTGACCGGGAGCAGCGCCCCGTCCGGTCCTCCCCGGCCGTACACGGGTGCGGCTAGGGCGATGCCCGCCTGGGCGGGAGCGTGCACGGGACGTAGGCGTGTAGCGCCGAGCACCTCGAAGCGCCGCCGCGTCTCGCTCCCGACAGGTCCGTCGACCAGCGTGACGCGGAGGCTCGCGAGCCCACCGGCGTCCGAGGCGACCGCGTCGACGAAGGCGGGACGGGCGACGCACAACCCGGGGCGGGTGCGCGCGGCGGCGTCCACGACGTCCGACGGGTCGAGGCTCGCCGGAAGCACGAGCGTCGCCGCGGACAGCGTCCCGGCCAACAGGCCGCACACGAGCGCGAACGGTTCGGTGAGGGGCGCCGCGAGCAGGATCCGTTCCTTGCCGGCCTGGAGGTCCGGGATCCACAGCCGCGCCTGGAACGCCGCCGCCACCAGGCTGGCGTGGGTGTGCGTCACCGGTCCTTCGTCGGCGTGCACCACGACGGCCGGGCTGTCCGGCTCCACGGCGGTGCCGGGAACGCCCGCACCGGTCTCGAGGAGGTCCCGGAAAGCGATGCCCGACCGGGTCCGGTCACGGAACCAGCCTCGTGCCGTGGCCACCGCCCGCCGAGCGGGGGGCAGCCAGTCCCGCCCCGCAACGAGGACACGTTCGACCTCGTCGCCGGCATCCTCGAAGCGCGGCATCGCGCGCCGGTCGGCGACCACCACCCGTGGGGTCTCGGAAGGAGCGTGGTCCTCGGGCAGCAGCTCCAGCACGGCGCCCCGCCGCAGGACCGCGAAGAAGGTCACGGCGATCGCCGGCAGGTCCCGACAGGACAGGGCGACCCGGTCGCCGGGCCCGACACCGAGACCCGCCAGGCCGGCGGCGAGGCGGGTCACCTGGGTCCGGAGCTGCTCGTGATCGAGCGTGGCGCCTGCGAACCACGTGGCGGGGACGGTCGGGAAGTCCCGGGCGGCGTCATCCAGGAACCGCCACAGCGGCACGCGCGGGTAGCGGTAGGTGGGGGGCACGCCCGGCGGGTAGGACGACAGCCAGGGACGCTCCACCGCCGAGGGGTCCGGCAGCGGACGTGCGACGGCATCGTCCGGGAGGGGGGACCGCGCCAAGGGGACTCCTGCTCGCTGGCGGGGCGTTCGAGTCTAACCCCGTCGCCCGGCGGGCTCGGTCGAGCGTCTGCGCCATACTCACCGTGTGGACCCGATCGCGCCTCCGCCCCGGATGCTCACCCTACGCGAGCACGTCGACCGGGGGATGGCCGCGTTGCTCGATGAGCTGACGGGCCGGCTCGCGTCGCTGCATCCCACGGCGGTCACGCTCGGCGAGGAGCTGCGCCGGTTCTCGGCCGGAGGCAAGCGCCTGCGGCCCGTCCTGCTGCTGCTCGGCGCCCAGCTCGCGGGCGGGTCGGCCGACGAGGTCTCCGGGCCTGCGTTGGCCCTGGAGCTCGTGCACACGTGCGCGCTGCTGCACGACGACCTGATCGACGACGCGACGGATCGCCGTGGACAGCCAGCGGCGCACGTCGCGTTCGCCGAGGAGCACCGGGACGCGGGATGGGAGGGGGACCCCGCGCACTACGGGATGTCCGCCGCGCTCCTGCTCGGGGACCTGTCCCACGTGTGGGCCGACGAGGTCTTCCGCCGCACGACCGTCCCCGCCGACCGTCTCGACGCCGCGCTCGAACGCTTCGCCACGATGCGGGAGGAGGTCACGGTCGGCCAGTTCCTGGACGTACGAGCCGCCGCCCGACGGTCACACGACGCCGAGGACGCGCTCGAGATCGCCAACCTCAAGTCGGCGCGGTACTCGGTCGCGCGTCCGCTCGAGATCGGGGCGGTCCTCGCCGCCGGTCCTGGAGCGCTCTCCGAGGGCTTGTTGCGGGTGGGGATCCCCCTGGGCCAGGCGTTCCAGCTGCGCGACGACGTGCTGGGGGTCTTCGGGGACGAGACGACCACGGGCAAGTCCACGGTGTCCGACCTGGCTGAGGGCAAGCGCACCTGGCTCGTTGCGGCGACCGCCGAACGCCTCGGTACCCACGAACGTGACCGGATGGATTCCCTGCTCGGCACGCCGGGACTGGGGTCGGTCGAGGTGGACGAGATCCGGGCGATGATGACCTCGTCGGGGGGACTTCAGGCGACCGAGGCGGTCATCGCCGATCTCGTCGACGAGGCCCTCGGGCTGCTCGCCGACCTGCCTCTCGACGAACCGTCGCGGGCGACGCTGCAGCAGGTCGCGCGCTACCTCGTGGACCGGGAGCGTTGAGCGGTCAGTCCCCGGTCCGCTCGGCGTTGAGCGCCCCGCCGATGACGACCAGCGCGGCGGACACGAACACGACGGTGAACACCGACAGCAGGACGCCTACGACGGCGCCCAGGAACGGGCCCAGACCGAGCCCCGGCGTGGATCGCAGGTACACCCCGAACGCCAGGCCGACCCCCATGATCCCGGTCGTTGCGATCAGCGCTCCCGGGATCTCCCGGATCCAAGGTTCGGCGTCAGGGCCGCGGCTGTAGCGGTACAGCGTCGTCAACAGCACCAGCAAGCCGCTCGGGACGACGATCCACCGCAGCCACGAGAAGACCTCGAGGACCACGCCGGTCCCGTCGCCGATCGTGGCGAGCAGCGCCCCGAGCGCGCCGAGGGTGGCGAGCAGCGCCCCCGCGACGGTGAACCCGACGGTGGCCAGGGCGTCCTGCCAGACCGGGCGGTGCTCCTCGTTGCCGTACAGGTGTGCCAGACCGCGCATCGCGCCGGTGAACCCACGCGCCGAGAACACGACCCCCACCAGGAGCGGCGGTGCCAGCCCCGACACCCCGGAGTTCAGGAGCTTCTGGACGTCCGAGAACGCGGCGGAGGCCACATCGCCGCCGAACACCTGCATGATGACGCCGATGAACACCCCGTCGACACGGGTGGCACTCTCGGCGGCCAGCAGGGGACGGAACGCCCCCAGCAGGGCCATCGCGGCGATGGCCAGCGGAGCCAGGCCGACGACCACGAAGAACCCGATCTCGGCGACCAGGCCGACGAACCGTTCCTCGCGCAGGCGTTCAGCGGTCCCGGCGGCCAGTGCCCCAGCCCTCCCAGGCAGGCGTTCGAGCAACGACGGGACGAACGGGGGGATGCCGGAACGCCGCGTCGCCCGGTCGATCATGGGACCCCTTCAGGTGTGCTGGGGCCAGCGTGACCGCGTCAGCCGATCCGTGCCACGGTCGAGACCGTCCCGAGGGTCGGGTCCTCCATCCGCTGCTCCACCCACGGGAAGACGATCGTGAACAGCAGCCACAGCACGACGAGGACCAGGACGACAGCGAGGGCGATGCGCATCCCGCGGTTCACGCGACGGCCTCCCCCTGCAGCTCGGCGAACACGATCAACCGTTCGGCGGCGCTGAACCGGGGATGACAGGTGGTGAGGGTCATCGTCGGGCGACCGGTCTCGAGCGGATCGTCACCGATCACCCACAGAGCGGTCGGCTGGACGATCTCCTGCTTCCGGACGACGTAGACCCACTCGCGCTGCTGGCGGTCGACGACGTGGATCTCGTCCCCCTCCTGCAGCTGATCGAGGTGGTAGAACGGCGCGCCGTACGTCGTCCGGTGTCCGCTGATCGCGAAGTTGCCGTCGTGGCCCGGCGCGGCGGTCGAGGGGTAGTGCCCCGGGCCACTCTTGAGGTGCTCCAACGTCACGCCCTCCACCACGAAGAGCGGACCGTCGCGCACCACGGGCTCGTCCGAGCCTGGTCGCTCGAACCACATGACGGCGTAGGCCTCGCCAGGATCGGCGGGTCGCGCCTCCGTCTGATCGTCGGACGGGCCGACGGCGAACTCGCCCTCGCCGGGGAGCGTGCCGTACTCGGCCTGCCAGTCCTCCAGGAGGTCGCCCTGGGCCTGGTCGGTGGTGAGGTTCGTGTAGAAAAGCAGGTACCCCAGGTACAGCAGGATGACGGTGCCGGCGGCGATCAGCGTCCACCCGACGCCTCGCACGATCCGGCTCATCACGTTCTCCTGTCTCGACCGCAAGGTACGGCGCAGGCACCGCGCACGCCCCTCCAGGCAACGTGTTGCCGGGGCGGCGCGTTCCCGCCGCTAGCATCGGCACCCGAGCGACCTCTCTGGAAGAGCCGTGCCCAAGAGCAGACACCGCCGCAAAGGCAAGCGCCGGCCCCGCCCCCAGGAGGCGGCCGGCCCCGTCAAGAAGCCGGATCCGTCCCCCCGGTGGGTCCCGGTGACCGGCCTGGCCCTGTGCCTGATGGGCGTCGCCGTGATCATCGTGAACTACGTCCCGAACTTCCTGTGGACCACGAACTGGGGCCTGGTCGCGGGGTTCGGGTTCATGGCAGCCGGTTTCGGGTTCCTCACGCAGTGGCGTTGAGCGAGTCACACCGATGTGTTCCTCAACAGCTTGTCCACGGACTGTGGATAACGAACCACATCGATGTCGTTGGATGACCGGGTTCTCCACACCGGTTCTCCACATGTTGTGGATTCCTGCCTGATGCCCGTCTACGAGTACGTGTGTGAGGGCTGCGGGCGACGGATCGACCGGATCCTCCCCCACGCGCGGGCCGACGAGCCGGGGCCGTGCCCCGAGTGCGACGGGACGTTGTCCCGCCGCTTCTCGCGGGTCGCCGTCCGCTACGGCAGCTGGGGGTTCAACGCGACGGACGGGCTCGTTCCCGACCGGCCGGGAGGACGCAACGACTTCAAGGCCGTGCGCGAGCGAGCCGAGAAGCTGTCGGACACCGGCGAGCTCTGACGCTCCTCAGGAGCTGCGGGTGACCTCGACGCGTTCGTGCATCCGTTCCCCGCAGTGGCGCGGAGGCATCTCGGTCCCACGGACCACCAGCAGGAGCTCCGCTCCGCAGTACTCGCACCAGTAGAGGGTCCGCTCCGGCTCGCCCAGGACCGGCTCCGGCTCGCCTGGTCCCTCATCGACGCCGTGAGCCATCCCCCTCAGCATCGCGATCCCGACACGGAACACCGCGAACCCCAGCAGGGGCGCGAGCACCCACTTGGGGTCGAACACGATGGCGACCGCGATCCCGACGACGACCAGGGCGATCCACCACAGCATCGTCGGCTCCCGCCGCCGGCTCAGGTCACAGTCGTTCGAGGATCGTGGCGTTGGACAGGCCGCCGCCCTCGCACATGGTCTGCAGCCCGAAGCGCGCATCCTGCTGTTCCATGGCGTTGACCAGCGTCGTCATGAGACGCGCACCGGACGCACCGAGCGGATGACCGAGGGCCATCGCGCCGCCGTTCACGTTGACCTTGTCGAGGTCCGCCTCGAGCTCCTCGGCCCAAGCCAGCACGACCGGCGCGAACGCCTCGTTGACCTCGAACACGTCGATCTCGTCGATCGACAGCCCAGCGCGGTCGAGGACCTTGCGGGTCGCCGGGATCACGCCCGTGAGCATCATGATCGGGTCGTCACCGGCGAGTCCGAAGCTGTGGAAGCGAGCACGAGGGGTGAGGCCGAACTGCTCGGCCTTCTCCGGGGTCATGACGAGCAGCGCGGATGCCCCATCGGTGATCTGCGAGGAGTTCCCCGCGGTGATCACCCACTTGATCTCGGGGAAGCGCTGCGCGATCTGCTCGTCCTCGAACGCGGGTCGCAGGCCCGACAGCTTCTCGAGGCTCGTGTCGGCGCGGATGCCCTCGTCGGTGGTGACCTCCTCGACCGAGCCGTCCTCCTGGGGCGCCTTGATCGGGAGGGTCTCGGCGTCGAAGCGGCCTTCGCGCGTGGCTTCGGCCGCGAGCTGGTGCGACCGCAGCGCCAACGTGTCGAGCTCCTCGCGCGAGAAGCCCCACTTCGCGGCGATGAGCTCGGCCGAGATGCCCTGGCTGACGAGGCCGTCGGTGTAGCGCTCGAAGATCTTGGACCCGAACGGGTTCTCGCCCTGCATCGACGAACCCATCGGCACCCGGCTCATGGACTCGATCCCGCACGCGATCGCGACGTCGTACGCGCCGGCGATGACCCCCTGAGCGGCGAAGTGAGCAGCCTGCTGCGAGGAACCGCACTGTCGATCCACCGTGGTCGCAGGGACCGACTCGGGGAAGCCCGCCGCGAGGACCGCGTTGCGCGCGATGTTGAAGGTCTGCTCGCCCGCCTGGGAGACGCATCCCGAGATGACGTCATCGACCTCGCCCGGGTCGATCCCGGCACGGTCGACGAGGCCCCGAAGCGTCTCGGCCAGCAGGTCGACCGGGTGGATGTCGTGCAGCTTGCCTCCGGGCTTGCCCCGACCCATCGGACTACGGACGGCTTCGACGATGACGGCTTCGCGCATGGCGTCTCCTGGAAGGGGCTGGACCTCCGAGCCTACCGCCGGGGGCAGCGGGCCCGCGACGCCGGCCCCTCCAGGGACGCGCCTCTCACGGTGCCGTCCGTCGCCTCAGTGGGCCGACAAGCGCACCGCCCACGCGAGGGCCCACACGACCACGACGCCGATCACGGCGTACGTGACGACCGGGTATGCCTCCGCGAGGTCCAACACTCCTGTCACCAGTTCCATGTGACCCTCCCCGAGTACCGAGGGCGGGAGGTGGTGTGGCCTCCCTTGACTAGGTATCGGCTACTGTTCGTGCCGCCTTGAGTGCGGAGCGTCACTATCTCAGGCTAGTCCTCACGCAGCGTGGGGACGGGGTGCTGGCGTAGCCTCCCCTCGAGGGAAGGACCGCACCGTGGCACGCATCCTCGTGACGAGCCCCGTCCCCGGCGGGCTCGGGGCACTGGACGAACACGAGATCGACCAACGTCCGGGTCTGACCCACGGGGAGCTGGTCGAGGCGGTGCGCGGGATCGACGGCCTCGTGTGTCTGCTCACCGACCGTATCGACGACGAGGTCCTGTCGTCGGGGGACCACCTGCGGGTCGTCGGCAACGTCGCGGTCGGGTTCGACAACGTCGACGTGACGACCGCGACCCGGCGCGGGATCGTCGTGTGCAACACGCCGGACGTGCTCGACGACACGACGGCGGACCTCGCCTTCGCGCTGATCCTCGCGGCGAGGCGTCGGCTGTCGGGGGCGGAGCGCGATCTGCGCCGCGGAGCGTGGGAGGGGTGGAGCATCGACGGGTACCTCGGCCGGGACGTCAACGGCGCGACGCTGGGGATCGTCGGGTACGGACGCATCGGGCGTGCGGTCGCGCGGCGCGCCACCGGCTTCGACATGGAGGTCCTCCACCACTGCCGTACGCCGACGGGTGAGCCCGGCTACGTCGCGGAGCTGCGCACCCTGCTCGAACGTGCCGACATCGTGAGCCTGCACGTGCCGCTCACGCCGGAGACGCACCACCTGATCGGACCGGACGAGCTGTCGATCATGCGTCGCTCTGCGGTGCTGGTGAACACCGCCCGCGGCCCCGTCGTCGACGAAGCGGCGTTGGTCGGCGCGCTCGAGCGCGGGACGATCTTCGGTGCCGGCCTGGACGTGTACGAGAACGAGCCCACCGTCCACCCGGGGCTCCTGGATCGCGCCGACGTCGTCCTGCTCCCGCACGTCGGATCGGCGACGATCGACACCCGCCGGCGGATGGTCGAGGTCGCGGCCGACGGGGTCCGTCAGGTGCTCGCCGGCACCCTGCCCGACAACGCCGTCAACCCGGACGCCCATCTCAACCGCTGAAGAGGCGTCGCCAGAGCGTGGGCGCCTCGACGGCGTGCCAGCCTCGTCGGCCTGCACCGACCCCGCGGCAGCGCAAACGCGGGCCCGTCCGCCGCCGGAGGAACCGGGAGCTGAGGTACCCTCGATGGCTCCGCGGGCCCGTAGCTCAGTTGGCAGAGCGCCGTCTTTGCAAGGCGGATGTCGTCGGTTCGACTCCGATCGGGTCCACCTACCGCACGACCGGCAGGGTGATCGTCACGTCGGTGAGCGCGATCGCCCCCGGTGTCCGACTGCCGTGAGCGATGTACATGTCGGAGAGCGGCGAGATCGTCAGGAACAACCGCTCGTCGTCCGCCAGCTCGACCGCCACGCCCGGCAGCTCGTGCCCCTCGAGCGGGGTCCCCACGGAGGGGAGCAGGGACCGGATCGGCAGGACGTTGTTCTGCAGGACGGTCGCATCCGTCGGCGACGTTCCCCGAGAAAGCCCGAGGAAGACGCGGGTGTCGGCGACCGCGGTGTAGAGCGTCGCGTCGATCGTCGGGACCCCTGCGAGGGTGATCCCGGCGGTGTCGGCGATCTCGAGGTGGATCGGCGCCCCGCCCATGGTCAGGCTGCCGGTGGACGACCCCAGCACCCCGGTGGGGTCGACCAGTTCGTGCGGCTCGCCCAGCGCTGCCTCATCCAGCGAGAGGCAGCGGTCGCCATCGACGGTGGTGTAGTGCAGCGGCTGGCCCGCCCCGATGACGCGGGCGGTATCGCCGGTCCCCTTCAGCAGTGGTCGAAGAACTCGAGCCGACGTGCCGCGAACCCCCCGTCGCCGCTGCAGGCATCGCCGCCCGTGGCCTCGGCTGCCGGTAGGACGTTGGGGAGCACGTGCCCGCCGTTGTAGCCGATCAGGGTCGACTGCGATCGGGCGTCCTCGGTGAGCGTGCGGGTGAAGTTGTGCCAGGCGTCGTTGTAGTTGAACAGGTTGTCGCTCATGCCCTGGCGTATCAGCACCGGCACGTCGAGGAGGACGCCGTCAGCGACGAACCCGGACGGACCGTGGGTGAAGAACTCGGACTTGATGTCGTAGACGCCGGGGACGGTGCCGTCGGCGATCTGCCCGGTCGCCATCGAGTACGTGTACGCCTCGAGGATGTAGGGCTCGACGCGGTCGGCCGCGACCGCGGTGAGCAGGGTCGTCCAAGCCGTCCGCAGGACATCGCTGGGGGCCAGCGAGACGTTGAGGTTGTGCCAGGTGATCTCCGGCGTCAACGCGTCGAGGCGCGTCGCCCCGAACTCGCGCGTCTCCATGAGCGCGAGGAGGAACTGGTAGCCGCCTCCGTACGACCCTCCGATGGCACCGACGAGCGGATCCCGATCGAAGGCGGGCTGCGCCGGCTCCGATGTCCCGTGGGCCAGCCCCGTCCCGCCGCCACGCGACACCTCCCGCGCGCGGTCGCGGCCGTGAGATCCCGGCTGCTCGCCCCCGCTGGCGGTCTCCTCCGTCGCGACCCAGTCCAACGAGGCGACGTGGTCCATGACCGCGATCAGGTCCCAGCCCTCGTTGTCCGGGTCCATCGCGCCCGCGCGGCCACCCGACTCGCCGAAGCCCCGCTGGTCGATCGACACGACGCCGTACCCGGCGTCCAGCAGCGACTCGAACGCGGCCGGGTCGGTCTCGCGGCTGCCGCCCCACCCGTGCCCGTGCAGGATCACCGGCACCGGCGGCGACGGACAGCAGGGCGCAGACGGCAACGGCGAGGACTCGGTGCCTGGGGGAACTCCAGGGGAGGGATGTTCCCGCCGCCCTTCGACGGCGGACGCGCGATCTCCTGCCCGCCCGAGGACGTCGCGGCTAGCCCGCGTCCCCCGAGCGGGTCCCGGAGCGCTCTTGGGCGTCCCGGACCGGTTCCCGATCCGCCTTGGGCAGTCGGAACCCGAAGGTGCTGCCCTCGCCCAGGACGCTGCGGATCTCCAGCGAGCTGCGGTGCATCTGGAGGATCTCGCTGGCCATCGCCAGCCCGAGCCCGAGCCCGCGCGTCGGGCGGGTGTGAACGTCTCCTCCGCGGAAGAACCGTTCGCCCAGGTGGCCCTGCTCGGCCGAGTCCACACCGGGACCGTCGTCGGAGACGGCGAACCGCGCCATCCCGTCCTCTTCGACCGCCTGCACGTGCACCCCGGTGCCGGCGGGGGTGTGGGTCAGCGCGTTCATGACGATGTTCTCGATGACCCGCTCGAGGAGCACCGGGTCCCCGTCGACGGGGAGCGTCTCGACGGTCGTGACCTCGAGATGGTGCGCGTCCCCGGCCGGCCGCAACCGGTCGACCACCCGTCGCACGAGATCGGCGAGGTCGAAGCTGCGCTGGTCGGTCTCCGACCGGCCGCGCTCCAACCGCGAGAAGTCGAGGAGGTTGCTGACGATGTCCTCGAGGGCGGTGGCGTTGGCGCGGATCCGCTCGAACAGTTTGCGTCGCTGCGGTTCGTCGAGGTGGTCCCACCGGTCGTCCATCGTCTGCGTGAGGCCAGAGATGACGGTCAACGGCGTCCGCAGCTCGTGAGAGGCGTTCGCGACGAAGTCGCTCTTCAACCGGTCGAGCTCCGCGAGCCGTTCGATCGTGCGTAGCTCGGAGGTGAACTGGGCCGCGTTCTCGAGCGCCCGGCCAGCCTGGGCTGCCAGCAGGTCGAAGGCCTCGACCTCAGAGGGACCGATGCGGCGTGCCTGCCGCGTCCCGGCGACGAGCACGGCAGCGAGGCGTCCCTGGGCCCACACCGGAGCCGCGATGACCGCACGGAAGCCGGCCTCGACCAGGATCGGGATCGCCTTGTCATAGCGGCTGTAGTCGTCGACGGTGATCGTCGCGCGCTCCTCACGGACGAGCCCGGGCATGCCGTGGTCGGCCGGGTACACCGTCCCGTCGACGTAATCGTCCGGGAGGCCCCGTGGGTGGGCGACCTGGTAGGTCTGCTCCATCTCGTCGAACAGGTCGATGTTCGCCGCTTCGAAACCCAAGCTCGCAGCGGCGTGGACCACCGCGTCCAGGACCTCGTCCGGGTCGAGCGAGCTGATCGTCCGTGCCGCCTCACCCGCCCGGGCGAGCAGCTCGGAACGGTGGTCGGCCTCCTGCCGGGCGGCGTAGCTCTCGGCCACCTGCGCGAGCAGTTGGCGGGAGATGAACCCCGTCATGTACGCGGCCACCCCCAGCGTGACCACCACGACCGCCGCGTCCGCCACCTCGAGCCCGTCCACGCCGATCGATGCCGATACCAGGTAGGCGACCGCCGTCAACGCGAAGAGCCCGTACTGACCACGACGCGGGTAGGAGGCGGCGAAGAACACCGTCGTCAGGGTGTAGATCAGGAGGAACGGTGTGTGGCCCCCACCGGTGATCGCAACGAACCCGCTGATGAGCGCGATGTCCAGCACGGACCACGCGTACAGGAGGACCTCGCCCGCGGGTTCCAGGAGCAACCGGTCCCATGGCAGCGCCGCGACCACGCCGACGCCCACGATCGTCGTGCCGAGCAGCACCCAGTAGACCGCGGGGTGCGTGACTCGGTCGCCGGGCAGGACCGGGATGACGACGAGGCCCGCCGCGATGAGCAGGGTGGCGCGGATCCCCATCCGGACCGTGCGGCGCCGGAAGGGGGCCAGCACGCGACGATCCTGCGTATCCATGCGGTCGATCGTACGTCGAGGACACCGTCCGTCCGTTCCGTACGCGGGACTCGCGCGTTAGGTTCGGTGAGGCCCTCCAGGGAGAGGAGCGGGCGTGGGGTACTTCGTAACCGGTGCGACCGGGTTCATCGGACGGTTCGTCGTCGAGCGATTACTCGACCGGATCGCGGACGGGGCCGGGGACGGACCGATCCACGTCCTCGTCCGGACGGGCTCCCAGGACAAGCTCGAGCGCCTGAAGCGTCGCTGGGCGGAGCGGGTCCCGGGCGTCGATGTCGACGAGGCCGTCCGCGGGGTCGTCGGCGACCTGACCGACCCGCGGCTGGGGATCGACGACGACGTGGTGGGCGAGCTACGCGGCGGCATCCAGCACCTGTTCCACCTGGCCGCGATCTACGACCTCGAGACCGATGCCGAGTGGCAGCGGATCGTCAACGTCGAGGGCACCCGTCACGCGTGCGCGCTGGCGTCGGCGGTCGAGGCCGAACACCTGCACCACGTGAGTTCTATCGCGGCAGCCGGACGGTACGAGGGGATCTTCACCGAGGACATGTTCGGCGAGGCCGTCGGGCTCGAGCATCCCTACTTCCGCACGAAGCACGCGGCCGAGAAGGTCGTGCGCCAGGAGTGCGACGTGCCGTGGCGGATCTACCGTCCTGGCATCGTCGTGGGCCACTCGGAGACCGGCGAGATCGACAAGATCGACGGCCCCTACTTCTTCTTCCCCGCCCTCGAACGGCTGTCCGCACTCCCGGAGCAGCTCCCCCTCGTCGGCGTCGAGGGCGGCCGGGTCCACCTCGTCCCCGTCGACTTCGTGGCGGACGCGCTCGACCACATCGCGCACGTCGATGGCCGCGACGGCGAGACGTTCCACCTGGTCGATCCCGATCCGCCCTCGGCGGGAGAGGTCATCAACGCCTTCGCGGAGGCCGCCGGGGCGCCGACCTTCCCGATCCGCTTGGACGCCCGGGCCATGGGGGTCGTGCCGAAGCCGCTCCGCAACATCGTGACCGCGCTACCGCCCTTCCACCGCACCTTCAACGCGGTGATCCGCAAGCTCGGCATCCCGCGCGAGGCGGTCGGGTACATCACGAACCCGACGGAGTTCGACACCGCGAACGCGGAGGACGCACTGGCGGGGAGCGGGATCCGCGTGCCTGACCTGGACTCGTACGCGGACGTGCTGTTCGGCTACTGGCAGGAGAACCTGCGCGAGCAGCGACGGGACGGTCACTTCCTCCGCAAGCGGATCAGCGAGAAGACGGTGCTCGTGACCGGCGCGTCGTCCGGCATCGGCCTCGCCGCTGCCAAGCTGCTCGCGGAACGGGGCGCGACGGTGCTGCTGGTGGCACGGTCCGTCGAGGACCTCACCACCCTCAAGAAGGAGATCGAGGAGGACGGCGGGGCCGCGTACGTGCACCCCGCGGACCTATCCGACATGGAGGACGTGTCGCGCCTCATCACCGAGGTGCTCTCGCAGCACGGGGGGGTCGACGTCCTGGTCAACAACGCGGGGATCTCGATCCGTCGGTCGGTCGAGCTGTCCTACGACCGCCTGCACGACTACCAGCGCACGATCCAGTTGAACTACTTCGGTGCGCTGCGCCTCATGCTCGGGTTCCTCCCCGGGATGCGGGAACGCGGCTACGGCCACATCGTCAACGTCTCGTCGATCGGCGTGCAGACCAACGTGCCGCGCTTCTCGGCCTACATCGCCTCGAAGGCGGCGCTCGACGCCGCGAGCCGGTCGATCGCCACCGAGGTGATCGACCAGGGGGTCACGATCACGACGATCTACATGCCGCTGGTGCGCACCCCGATGATCGAGCCCACGAAGATCTACCGGTTCTTCCCCGCCATCACCCCCGATGACGCCGCCGAGATGGTGGTCGAAGCGGTCGAGGACCAACCCAAGCGGATCGCCACGGCGCTGGGGACGATCGGGGAGATCGGCTACGCGCTCGCCCCGAAGGCGATGGACGCGGTCATGAACTTCGGGTTCCACCTGTTCCCGGAGTCATCAGCGGCACGGGGCGACGAGGCGGCCAGCGAGGAGCTGCGCCTGGCCCCCGAACGCCGGGCCTTCAGCTACCTGTTCCGGGGGATCCACTTCTAGGCTTCGGGCGTCCCCGACCCGGTGCCGTCATCGTCCGGAGCCTCGGGGTCGTCACCCCGGTGGCGCTCCCACAGCCGCACCGCCGCGTAGATCAGCAGGGGTAACGCGAAGACGAGGATCTCGTCCCAGCCCCCCTGGTGCGCCATCGGACCCACGGGCATCACCCGAGCAACAGCACGAGTCCGCCGACCGTGTACGCGACCATGACGACCAGCAGGGCGTACTGGCTGCGCGTCGCCTGCTCGCCGTCGAACAGCGCGACCGCGCGGTCGTGGGCGAGCAGCACACCGGCCAGGTGTCCGACGACGATCGCGCCCGCTTGGACCCACGCGATCGCAGCGGTCGAGATCGCCCGGTAGTCCACGACCCAGTCGGCGGTACCCAGGACGTCCCAGCCCAGCGCGAACGGATCCGAGAGGAGCGCGAGGAAGCGGCTCGTCTCGAACGCCACGAGCGAGAAGTAGTGCGCGACCGCGTACGCCAGCGCGATCGGCACCAGCGA
>JAHWKO010000040.1 GCA_019347855.1 Actinomycetota bacterium | reverse complement strand
GCTTCAGCTGATCCGCCGTTGAGCGCGGACCACGACGGGCTCGAGCAGGGGCGCAGACGGATCGACCGGATCCTCGACGAGGACTACCTCGACGACATCGAGGACAGCCCGACCGATGCGCTCCGGCGGCTGCGTGACGACTGCCGTGAGGAGGAATCGGTCGTCTCGTACGCCCGCCGGGTGGTCCAGGGCAAGCTGGATGTGCTCTACGCCGAGGTGCTACGCCGCCGCGACGAGGGCGTGGCGACCGAGACGCTGAACGACCTCGCCCACGTCCTCGCCGACGACGAGGCCCCGAGCGACGATCTCGACCTGCGGACCCGGGCCGTCTCGACCTACGTGCCGGACTCGAGCGAACTGCGCCGGGTGGGGGAGCGCGCGGCGAACATCGAGGCGCTGGGTGACCTCGAGGGTGAGGACGACCTCACCCTCGCCAAGCGCATCGGCAAGCTCGCGGTCGAGGAGGAGCGGCTGTCCGAGACGCGGGTGCGGCTCCTGGACCGGATCGACACCTTGAACGACGAGATCGCCGATCGCTACCGCGAGGGCGGCACCGACGTGAGCGAGATTCTCCGCAGGTCCGACCGCTGAACGAGCCGCGTCAGGTCCCTCGGACCTTCTCGACCGTGTAGCGCCAGCCTCCGTCGTCGAGGTCCTGCTGCGCGACGAACCGTTGGCGCTGCATCCGGCACCACACGGGGATGTCGACCTTCGAGGCGGGATCGTCGCTCAGGACCTCGACGATCGTGCCGAGCTCCGCCCCCTCGACGGCCTTGGCCAGCTCGATGACGGGGATCGGGCAGGGGCGGCCGAGCGTGTCGACCGTGATGTCGGCGGCGGGTGTGTCGCTCACGCGCGGCTCATCCCCGCGGTGGAGCGCAGGCGCCCAACCGCGTCGGCGTAGGCCTCGATGAACGCGTCGACGTCCTCGATCGTCGTCCCGGGGCCGACCGATACGCGGACGTGGCCGTGGGTGAGCGCGCCCATCGCGACCAGCACGTGTGACGGCTGTCCGGACGTGGTCGCGCACGACGAGCCGGAGTGGACGGCGAACCCCGCGTCGTCGAGCGCGGCGACCAGCGCCTCGCCGTCCACGTAGAGGGCGCTGCACGCGACGATGCCGGGGTGGGCGTCGGCCAGTGGACCGTGCAGCTCCAGGTCGTCGACCGTCGCCGGAAGCTGGTCCCGGAGCCGGCGACGCAGGAGCTCGCGGTGCGAGCGCTCGGCGTCCAGCTGGGTCGTGGCCACCTTCAACGCGACCGCGAACGCGGCGACGCCCGGCACGTCCTCGAGGCCGGAACGCCGGCGTCGCTGGCGCTCGTCCCCGGACTGCAGCGGCGCGATCCGCCCCCGCGGGCCCACCGCGAGGAGCCCCACGCCGTGAGGACCCCCGAGCTTCGCGGACGACGCCGACAGCAGGTCGGCGCCCACCTGGTCCATCGTGACGCCCAGCTGGCCGACGGTCTGGCAGGCATCCACGTGCAGCAGGACGCCCCGGTCCCGGCACGCCATCCCGATCTCGTGCGTCGGTTGTAGCGCACCGACCTCGTGGTTCGCGTGCTGCAGGTGCACCGTGAGCGTGTCGTCACCGATCGCGGCGAGGACCTCCTCGGCGTCGACGACCCCGGAGCGGTCCACCCCGACGGTCGTGACGGTGAAACCGAGCTCGGCGGCGGCGCGTTCGATCGCTGCGAGGACGGACGAGTGCTCGACGGCGGACACGACCAGATGCCGCCGTCGGTCACCTCGGTTGACCGCCGCCAGGGCCGATCCGAGCACCGCGAGGTGGACCGACTCGGTACCGCCCGAGGTCCAGACGATGCCGTCGTCGGGGGCGCCGAGCAGTTCCGCCACGGTCTCCCGCGAGCGGTACAGGAGGTCCCGTGCCGTGCGGCCCTCCCGGTGGCGGCGTCCGGGATCCGCCCACGCCGCGTCCAGCGCATCGCGGTACGCCGCCACGGCCTGCGGTCGGGGCGGCCAGACGGAAGCGTGATCGAGGTAGACGCGCACGTCGCGATGGTACGAGGCAGGGTCCCACCGCTGGGTTCGCCGTCACGGGGGTCCGCCCGTCGCCGCTAGCCTGAACCGCCGCATCCCGAGGAGTTCCGACGTGCGCGTACTGGTCGTCTCGAGCAGCGCGGCAGAGCGGTCACGGGCGACCGCTGGGCTGCGTGTACGCCCCGACATCGAGGTCGAGGAGGCGTCCGATGCCAAGCAGGCCCACCGCGCGACGGGGGAGCGGGCGTTCGACGTCCTCGTGATCGACGGGGACATGAGCCCCGAGGGCGGGCAGTCGATGCTCTACGAGCTCCGCGCTGCGGCCGAGTACCAGGGGGCCAAGGCTGCGCCCGCGATCATCCTGATGGGTCGGGAGCAGGACCGCTGGCTGTCCGCCTGGGCGGGGGCGCAGGATGCGATCGTCAAGCCGGTGGACTCGTTCGATCTGGCACGTCGGGTCCTGGAGCTGGTTGGCGAGACCGGGGGAGCCGTGTCCGTTCCCACGACTGGAGAGACGACAGGCTCGGATCTGGAGTCGGACGAACCGCCGGAGCTCGCCGGCACCTGAACGCCCCGGGATGATCGTCCGACGACGGCCGTCCGCTCCGCCTAGCTGCCCAGCCCCAGTCGACGGGCCTCGTCCGCGACGTCGTTCGGATCGACGCCGAGCTTGCGGGCGATCCGCTTCCGGGTGGCGTAGACGTTGCTACGTGAGACGTCGAGCTCCTGGGCCATCTCGCGGGCGGAACGCCCGGCCGCGAGCTGATCGGCGAGGTAGCGCTGGTTCGAGGTGAGTTCGGCGAGCTTCGAGCGGTCCTCGTCCGTCGGGGCGGATCCACGTGGTCGTCGTGGCGGGTTCTCGAGCTTGGACAGGTGCACCTCCGCCCCGGCGGGACGGCCGGACTCGAGCTCGGCCAGGCGCTCCAGCAAGGTGCGGACGGTCCGCCGCCGACGTTCGAGCTCCTCCTCGTCGGGGTCGAGCGTCGTCTCGACCACCTCGAGCAGCTTCTTCACCTCGAACGGTTTCGTGAGGTAGCGGACCGCACCTTCGAGGTGCCCCTGGATGATGTTCTGCTCCTCGGCGAGCGCGGTGAGCATGACGACGGGGATGTCCCGGGTGTCGTCGTCCTCCTTCAACGCGCGCAGGACCTGCCATCCGTCCATCACGGGCATCATCACGTCGAGCAGGATCAGGTCCGGTCGCTCGTCGCGGACCTCGTCCAGGGCCTCAGCCCCGTTCAGCGTGTGCTCGACGTCGTACCCGGCGATCTCGAGGTTGACCCGGACGACGTTCGCGAGATCCTCCTCGTCCTCGACCACGAGGATCCGTGCGGCGTCATTCGACATCGATCCACTCTGGTGGGGGCCCTGGCGAAGCCTAGCAACGGCACCCGCTGGAACCGGGAGCGCTCCGCACGTGCGTTCTCACGGCGAGGTTCGGACCGCGGTGACCTGCTGGCTACCGTGCAGCCGGCACGAGGAGGCGTGATGGACGACAACGGCTTCGCCTGGTCCTGGCTCCTGGGACGGCTTCTGTCGGGCGAGGACCTCGACGAGGGCACCGCTGCGGACGCCCTGCGGACGATCATGAGCGGGAGGACGTCACCGGTCGAGACCGCGGCGTTCCTCGTCGCGCTCCGCGCGAAGGGTGAGGTGGCTGCGGAGATCGCCGGCCTCGTGCGCGCCATGCTCGAGCACGCCGAGCGGATCGACCTCGACGGGGTCGTCGTGGACACCTGCGGGACCGGGGGTGATCAGGCGGGGACGTTCAACATCTCGACCGTGGCGGCGCTCGTCGTGGCCGCGGCCGGGGTCCCCGTCGCGAAGCACGGCAACCGGGCAGCATCCGGCAAGTGCGGGTCGGCGGACCTCCTCGAAGCGTGGGGCGTCGTGATCGACCTTCCCCCCGAGCAGGCCCGACGTTCGATCGACGAGCTGGGCATCGGGTTCCTGTTCGCGCGGACGTTCCACCCCGCGATGAAGCACGTCGCCCCCGTCCGTGCGGAGCTCGGCGTCCCCACGGTGTTCAACGTGCTGGGGCCCCTGACGAACCCGGCGGGCGTCGACCGCCAGGTCGTGGGGGTCGCCGACGCGAGGATGGCTCCGCTGGTCGCAGAGGCGCTGCTGCGGCTGGGCCGTGATCACGCGATCGTCGTCCGGGGCGAGGACGGGCTCGACGAGCTGACCACGACGGGTCCGAGCCGGATGTGGGAGATCCGCGATGGACGGATCCACGACGAGCTGTTCGACCCCGCGTCGCTGGGGCTGGAACGGAGCACGATCGCGGACCTCCAGGGTGGTGAGGTCGAGGACAACGTCCGGGTCGCGGACGCGGTGCTCGACGGCGAGGTCGGCCCGCGCGCCGACGTCGTCGCGCTGAACGCTGCGGCGGCGCTGTACGTGGCCGACGCGGTGGAGGACCTCAGGTCCGGACTGGTGCTCGCACGCGAGACGCTGGGCTCGGGGGCGGCCCGCGAACTGCGCGATCGGTGGGTCGAGCTCAGCCGCGACCTCGCGCTTGCGGCGTCGTGAGCGGCTCGTACCCGCCGGACCGGAAGCCGGACGTCGACCCGACGGACTTCTTCGCGCTCGACCTCCGCGTCGGTGAGATCGTTGACGTCGAGGAGTTCCCCGAGGCCAACAACCCCGCGTGGAAGCTCACGGTCGACTTCGGACCCGACATCGGGGTCCTACGCACGAGCGCGCAGGTGACGAACTACGCGCGACAACAGCTGCTCGGCCGCCGGGTGGTCGGGGCGGTGAACCTCGGCACGAAGGTCATCGCCGGCTTCGAGAGCCAGTTCCTGGTGCTCGGAGGTCTCGAGGAGGACGGCACGGTGCAGCTCCTCGGGGTCGACGGGGACCCCCCGAACGGGGCGCCCGTCGCCTGACGCGCGCCGACCGCGACCAACCTTGTGAACGTGGAGCGCCACATGTGGCGCTCCACGTTCACACGTGCCGCCCCGCCGCTCGCATCCGCTCCCCTGTGAACCGCGAGCGCCACATATGGCGGGCGGGGTCAGGGGCGGGGTCAACGGATCGTTGCAACACCTGTGGTGGGCTGACCGGATGGTCGTCTACCTGGGAGGGTGTTGTGAGACGTCGTTGGCAGCGTGTTCCTCGAGAGGTCCGTTACGAGATCTTGGGGTTGGCCAGACAGGGTCTGGCGGCCACCCAGATCGCGGTGCGGGCGGATGCGTCGGTGGGCACGGTCTACAACGTGCTGGGCACGGCGGGCTATCCGCGTCTGGTGGTCAGGTCAACGCACCGGTTGTCGGTGGAGGATCGGGTGGAGATCCGGTTGGGGTTGGAGCGTGGCTGGTCGTACCGGCGGATCGGTGAACGGATCGGGCGGGCCGCATCGACGGTGTGCCGGGAGGTCAACCGCAACGGGGGCCGCCACGCGTACCTGCCGTTGACAGCCGATCATGTGGGCTGGCAGCGGGCACGCCGTCCGAAGGCTGGCAAGCTGTCATGTCATCCGCAGCTGCGCACGCGGGTGACCGCGGACCTTCAAGCGTTGTGGTCCCCGAAACAGATCGCCCAGCGGCTGCGCCTGGAGTTCGGAGACGACCCGACGATGACGGTGTCCCACGAGACGATCTACCGGTCGTTGTACGTCCAAGGCCGCGGGGAACTACGCCGGGAGCTGACCCGCTGTCTGCGCACGGGTCGGGCCAGACGCCGCCGGCAAGGCACCGTCGACAACCGGGGTCAGATCCCCGGGATGATCATGATCTCGCAGCGTCCCCCCGAGATCGCCGACCGGGCCGTGCCCGGCCACTGGGAAGGCGACCTGCTGCTCGGCCGGGACGGCAAGTCCCAGATCGGCACGCTGGTCGAACGATCGACCCGGTTCGTGATGCTGCTGCACCTGCCCAAACAGCGCACCGCCGAGGCCGTCCGCGAAGCCATGACCGGAACCATCCTGACCCTGCCCCAGGCGCTACGACGGTCGATCACATGGGACCAGGGCCGCGAGATGGCTCAACACCGCCAGTTCACCATCGACACCGGGGTGGACATCTACTTCTGCGACCCGCACTCACCCTGGCAGCGCGGATCGAACGAGAACACCAACGGGCTGCTACGCCAATACTTCCCCAAAAGCACCAGCCTGCGCCGCTACACCCCCACCGACCTACAAGCCGTCGCCGACAGCCTCAACGGACGCCCTCGACAGACCCTCGGGTGGATGACACCCTCCGAAAAGCTCGCCGAACTGTTGCGATGACCACCTGACCCCGCCGCGCTCCTGGTTCACAGGTCGGGTGAGGCTCGCGCGGGGTGTGCCTCCAGTTCGATCTCGACGCGCCACCGGGGGTCCAGGAGCTCCTTCACGATCACCATCGTGGCGACCGGGCGGACGGCATCGAAGAGCTCACCGTGGACCGCCCCGACCGCGTCGGCGTCGTCGGGGTCCACGATGTACATCCTGGTCCGGACCACATCGCCCACCGCGCCGCCGAGCTCGCCCATGGCCTCCAGCCCGATCTGGAAACAGCGCCGCGCCTGTTCCGACGCGTCGTCCGGGCAGGACCCGTCGGGCCAGACGGGGGCCGTGCCGGCGACGAGCACGCGGCCGTCGACCCGCACGGCGCGCCTGAACCCGTAGCGTTCCTCGTAGGTAGAGCCGGACCGGGCGCGTCGCATGCGCCTCACCCTAGGACGAGGAGGAGGCCACGTTGAGCGAGGCGCTGCAGGACCGACACCTGCCGGGCAACGCCTGTTTCGGCTGCGGCCCGGACAACCCGACGGGCTTCCAGCTCAAGAGCCGCCCGGCGGAGGGCGGTGGGCTGGTAGCCGAGCTGGCGATCGACGAGCGCTTCCAGGGCCCTCCCGGGATCGTCAACGGTGGGTTGCTGTCCGTGCCGATGGACTGCCACTCGACCTGGACGGCGATGCTGGCGTTCACCGAGGCGTCCGGGGCCCAGGAGCTCCAGCATGCCGTGACCGCCGAGTACCGGATGCGGCTACGGCGACCGACGCCCGTCGGGGTCCCGGTCGAGCTGCGGTCGTTCCCGGGTTGGCTCGACGGCAGGCGGACCTCGGTCCGCACGATCGCGACCGTCGACGGCCAGGTGACCGCGGAGTTCGAAGGGGTGTTCGCGGCTGTTGAGCGCCGCTGACAGGACCTCAGTCGCGACGGACGACCTTCGCGCCCCGCAGCCGCTGCCGGTCCCGTCGGACGGCGCGTTCGACGCGGCGGGCCTCGCCGACGGCCTCGTGCAGCATGCGTCCCCCGTCGATCGGCTCCGCGAGCTGCCCTCGGACCGACACGACCCGCACCCCTGGGGACCGCAGCCAGCCGTCGACGAGCCGGATCTCCTCGACCTCGTCCCTGTCCGGTGCGCCTCGGTCGGGGGGTGACGGAGCCGTGGTGCGCAGCCGCCGCACCGCCTCGGCGATCCCGTCGCTGCCGTGGGGGAGCAGACAGCTGCCGGCCAGTCGGCCGCGTTGGACGAGCACGACCTCGGTCCCGGCGTCGGTGGTCCGGGCGGCGATCAGCTCATCGACACCGACGAGCGTCCTGAGGCGCCGGTCGTCGAGCAGGACGCGGGCGAGGTGGTGCAGCCGCGTGCGATCGCGCTGCGCCTCCTCGAACCGCCCCTCGGCGGCGTGCCGTCGCATCGTGTGGCGCAGCGCGGCGAGCACCTCGGCCGGGTCACCGGAGACGGCCGACCGGTACCGGTCAGCCACGACCGCGTAGTCCTCGACGTCCTGGCTTCCGTCACACGGCGCCCCGCACCGGCCCAGATCCTTGAGGATGCACGGGGGTCGGCCCTTCGTCGTCGTGATCCGGTCCGTGCACTGACGAAGAGGCATGGCGTCGTGGATCGCCTCGGCGAACCGTTCCGCAGCCGAGCGTGACCGCACCGGCCCGACGTGGAGGGCGCGGTCGTCCCGGACGGCGGTGACGATGGACAGCCGAGGGAAGGGCTCGCGGGTCAGCTTCACGTACACGGAGCGCTCGGGGTTGCGGGACCGACGGTTGAACCGAGGACGGTGCCGGTGGATCGCGCGGACCTCGCGGACCTTCGCCTCGATCTCGGTCGGCGTGAGCTCCCACTCGACCTTCATGGTCTGCCGGACGAGGTCGGCGACCTTCCGCCGGTCGTCCTGCCCGAAGTAGCGTCGCAGCCGGGACCGCAGGTCGACCGCCTTGCCGACGTAGAGCACGTCGCCTCGCCGGTCGAGGAAGCGGTAGACGCCCGCATCGCGGGGGGCGTCGTCGACGAGGGAGATCTTGCGGTAGGCGGGGTCCGACGTGGAACGGCTGTAGGCCTGGAGGTCCTCGAGCGTCCGCACCCCCAGGCTGCCGACCCGCTCGAGGAGGCCGTGGAGCACGTCGACGGTCGCACGTGCGTCGGCCAGCGCGCGGTGCTCGGGGCGGGTGCGGGCACGCAGGTACGTGGCGAGCGTCTCGAGCCGGAAGTCTCGGACCTCGGACCGGTCGAGCGCCCGTCGCGCCAGGCGGGCGGTGTCCACCACTGGCTGCTCGAGTCGCGGGTAGTGCAAGCGGGAGAACGCGGCCTGCAGGAACGACACGTCGAAGTTGGCGTTGTGGGCGACGAGGACGGCGCCCCGGAGGAACTCCATCAGCGACGGCAGGACGGCCTCGACCGGCGGACGCGCGGCGACCATGTGCTCGGTGATGCCGGTCAGCGCGGTCACGGCGGCAGGGATCGGGATCCCAGGAGCGACGAGGCACTGGAACTCGCCGAGGACGCGCCCACCCTTGACCTTCACGGCTCCGACCTCGGTGATGCGGTCCGAGGTCGGACGCAGCCCGGTGGTCTCGAGGTCCAGGACGACGAAGGTCGCGTCGAACAGGGGTGTGCCGAGGTCGTCGAAACTCGGTTGGACGACCTGCAGGTCCCGGTTCGCGCTCGGTCGTACCGCCCCGACCCTGGCCACCTGGCTGCTCCTCGTGCCGAACCACACCGTTGTGGTTCCGGAGCTTGGCACAGGGCTGTGACAGCACCTGTGAAGGGGCGCGTCCGGAGCCTCTCAGCGCAGCGAGACGACCGTCCCCGCGTCGGTCACGACGATCACGTCGTCCTCGGTGACCGCGGGCGGCGCGGAGATCCCCGCGCCGACCGTGTGCCGCCACATGATCCCGCCCGCGGCACCGTCGACGGCCACGAGCTCTCCGGTGCTCGTGCCGACCAGCACCGTGTCCTCGACCGCGAGGGGAACGGTCAGACCGTCGTCGCCGAGGCCGGTGCGCCACCGCTCGGTACCGCTCGCGAGGTCCAGCGCGATCAGCTCGTCCGCGTCGGTTGCGTAGACGGTCCGTCCGCTGAGAGCGGGGTCACCGAGCGCGGTGGGGGACAGCGCCTGGCGCCACCGGGCGCGTCCGGTGCCGGCATCGAACGCCCGGATGTCGCCGGTCTCGGTCCGGACGACGATCGTGTTGCCGCTGACACCCGGTCGGCTGATCACGGCCGCCCCCAGGTCCAGGTCCCACCTCGGCGCGCCGGTCCGGGGGTCCAGGGCGGCCAGCGTGCCGTCGCCTCCACCCACCAGGACGACGTCCCCGTGCAGGGTCGGCGGCGTGACCGGGTGCGACCCGATCCGCGCGCCGGCCGCAGGAGCGGTCCACTGCCACCGCAGCTGCAGCGACGCCGCGTCGAGACCGATCACGCTCGGACCGAGGTCGACGATCACCATGCCCTGGGCCACGACCGGGACGGCACCTGGCCCCACGCTGGTCTGGAACCGGTCCTCGACCCCGCCGGTCGCGGCATCGAGGGTGTAGACGGCCCGGTTCGAGGTCACGATCACCCGCTCCCGGAACGGGACGGCGACCGACGTGATGCCACTGCGGTTGTCGGTGGGGAGGTCGTCCTCGACCGTCGCCGGGTCGAACCTCCACCGCTCCGTGCCGCTCGCCCGATCCACGGCGACCAACGGACCGCCGACCGTGCTCACGTAGACGCGCTCGCCGTCGACCGTCGCGGTGGGGTAGCCCGGCGGTCCGGTGGGATCGGAGGGTTCGACCCGCCACCGCTCCGTGCCATCGTGGACCTCGAGGGCCACGATCTGGTCGCCGGTCGCGGCGTAGAGCCCGTCGCCCGCCGCGGTCACGCCGCTGACGAAGATCCCGGTGGTCACCCACCGCTCCTGGCCCGTCCGTGCATCGAGCGCGCGTACGCGCCCCTGGGCGCGCTCGGGGGCGATGACCAGCCCCGCGTGCGCGAAGCCCGCCTGGAACGCCCGCCAGGTCCAGGACCACAGCTCGCGTCCGGTGGCGGCGTTCAACGCCACGTGCCGTCCTTCGAACGACCACCGGACGACCACACCGCTCCCCGCCGTGAGCGGTCCGAAGTCGTCCCGCTCTGGCGTGTGGGCCCAGGTCTCGTCGCCGGTCTGCGCGTCGAAGGCGTGCAGGTCGCCGTCGCCGTCCTGGACGTACACGAGCCCGTCGACCAGCGCGGGCGGGGTCAGGATCGCGCCCGAGTGCCGCTGCTCCCACCGCAGGTCACCGGTGTCGGCATGGAGCGCGCGGATCACCGCGTTCCCGGACGTGGCGACGACGACGGTGTCACGATCGGCCACCGCGAAGCCCGTGTCCGGTCCGGGGAAGGTCGGTACGGACCACATCATCGTGCCGTCGGTGGCGTCGACCGCGGTGATGTCGGCGCTCCGGCTGAGGAGGATCCGGTCCTCCCCGTCGGTCGTGAAGCGTTCCACCCCCACGACCGGGGCCTCCCAGCGGACCTCACCGGTCGCCCGGTCCAGGGCGACGGGTCCCCGCGCCGTGTCGATGACCAGCACAGGGCCGGCGAGGGTCGGCTGTCCAGGGTTCGGGAGGACACGTTGCCATCGGCGCGTCCCGCTCGCGGCGTCGTAGGCGGCCACCAGGCCCGCTCCGGCCGCGTAGACCCGTTCCTCGTCGGCCACGAGGGCCTGGAACGGCTGGACGCCGGTGCCGAGGTTCGTGAAGCGGAAGGAGGGCTCGGTCCCCAGTTCCGCGCGCCACCGTTCGCCCGTCGGTGCAGGTAGGGCACCGGCGGACCGGCGCTCGGCGAGGCGGGGCGCGGCGACGGTCACCGCCGCGATCAGGATCAGGGTGATCGCCGCCGCCAGCGTCCTGGGTGCGGCGTCCCGCAGTCGTCCCCGGCGCGAACGGTCCGATGGCGACCCGGTCGATGGTGCCGGTTCGAAGAACGCGACAGGTTCGGTGGTTGGTTGCTCGGCAGCAGAGGTCGACCGACCGGTGGACTGAGAGCGCAGCGAGGCCCCGCAGTGCCCGCAGAAGACGTCGGCGTCACCTCCGACCGTCCCGCACTCCACGCACCGCACCGACCGTCTCCAGTGCCGTCTCGAGGTGTCGAGGTGTACCGGTTCGCGCCGACCGG
This sequence comes from Actinomycetota bacterium, assembly GCA_019347855.1. Next base: position 8,802 of record JAHWKO010000040.1, on the reverse strand, counting down.
TGGGGCGCTGTGGTTCAACCGGCCGGACGTGCGACGACCCGGGCCGGGGCCCGGGTCGTCGCTGCTGCTGGGGTCGCCGTCAGGCGGCGTCGGACTGCTGGGCTTCCTTGCGCCGCTTTCGCGCTTCGCGTTCGCGGCGGCGGATGTCCCGGATCAGGGAGCGGCGGTCCGACTCGGACATGCCCCCCCAGATGCCGTACATCTCGCGGTTCTCGATGGCGAACTCCAGGCACTCCTGGCGGACGTCGCAGCGCGCACAGAACTCGAGTGCGCGCTTCTGGTCCTCCTCGTCGACGGAGAAGAAGATCTCGACGTCGGCGCCCCGGCAGGCGCCCTCCTCCTGCCAACCTTCGTCGGCCATGACATCTCGGGTGATCGCGTGGGTCGAGGCCAAAGCTCGGACCTTCCAGTCGCGTGTGGATCTCGTGTGGTCTTATGTGTGTGAGGGTTCGCCGTCGTGAGTCGCGCTCCCTGCCCACGCACGGACTCCGCGGGTCCGGACGTGGCCGCGGTGCGTCTCCACCGCGTTCGTCGCCCATGAAAACGGGTCACCCGGGGGTGGTGTTCCCTCCTTCCGTGCATCGAGGGCGAGATCGGCACCACCCCGTGCGCTCTGCGCACACCTCGGACCACGGGGAGTGTTCTCTCGGGCACGTGCGGTGAGACGACCCCCAGGGATCGCCCGGCCGCTTGAGACGGAACGATTCTGGCAATATCGTTCCGGTCCCGATATCCGGACCCAGGACGGCGATGAGCGAGCGGCGCGAGGACCTGCTGTCAGCTGCCGCGCGCCGCTTCATCGCGGTGGGGATCCGCAAGACCACGATGGAGGACATCGCGACCGAGGCGGGTGCCGGCAAGGCGACCCTCTACCGGTACTTCGACAACAAGGACGCGGTGATCGACGCCCTGCTCGCGCGGGAGGCCGACCGGTTCGTCGCGGAGGTCAGCGCCGCCGTCGCCGAGCACGACCACGCGGTCGCAAGGATCGAGGCCGCGTTCGTGGCGGGGGTCCGCTTCTTCATCGACCACCCCATGCTCACCAAGGGCCGTGACGAGGAGCCGCGCGAGCTCCTGCCGAGGATCCAGGCCACCAGCGGACCCATGGTGCTCGGGGGGCTGGAGCTCTACGCGGACCTGATCGCGCAGGGCATCGAGGCCGACGAGCTTCGGCGGGTCGACCCGCCGACCGCGGCCGAGGTGATCGTGCGCCTCATCCTCTCGTACTTCAGCTTCCCGCCGATGGTCGTCCGTGTGGACGACCCGGACGAGCTCCGTGGGTTCGCCCGTGCGCTCGTCGCCGGGGGCCTCGCGCGTCCCGCCGCGGCCCGAACCTGACCCGACGTAGTGGCCAGACCGACAGACCCACCGAGACCGACCAGGCAGACCAGACCGGACCGACCCAGACCGAGAGCGAACGACCGGAGGATCCGATGACCTACGACCAGCCCGCCATCGTCACGTGTGCCGTGTCCGGCGCTGTCGCCAACAAGGACCAGCACGACGCGATCCCGTACACCCCCGAGGAGTACGGCAAGGAGGTGCGTCACGCCCGCGATGCGGGGGCGGCCATGGTCCACATCCACGCTCGCAAGCCGGACGGCACCCCATCCTGGGACGTCGAGGACTTCCGCAACATCACCGAGGCGATCCTCGAGCACAGCCCGGACATCATCATCAACTACTCGTCGGGTGCGATCGGCATCCCGATCTCCAAGCGGGTGGAGTACATGCAGGAGCTGAAGCCCGAGCTCGGGGCGTTGAACATGGGATCGTTGAACTACGCGAAGTTCAGCGAGTCCCGCAACGATTTCGTGTTCAACTTCGTGTTCCAGAACAGCTTCGACGACATCATCGAGCTCCTCCAAGGCATGAAGGACGCCGGCGTCAAGCCCGAGATGGAGTGCTTCGACGTCGGCCACGTCGAGAGCTACGACCCGCTCTTCAAGCTCGGACTGCTCGAGGAGCCGATGCAGTTCTCGCTGATCCACGGGGTCCTCGGCGGCATCCAGGCCGATCCGCGCAACCTCGAGCACATGGCGTCGCGCGTCCCGGAGGGCAACAACTGGGGCGTGATCGGCGTGAGCCGCGAGCAGTGGATGCTCATCTCGGCGGCGGCGAGCCTGGGTGGCAACGTCCGTGTCGGGCTCGAGGACAACTTCTACCTGCCCAACGGCGACCAGGCGGCGGGCAACGGCGAGCTGGTCGAGGCGTGTGTCCGATCGGTCGAGCAGACGGGCCGGCGCCCCGCGACCCCGAACGAGGCACGGGAGATGCTCGGCCTCGAGATCCCCGACCGCGCGAGGTAACCCGCTGGCCCGTCGACCGCCGCCAGAGGCCGGATATCCGGACCGTGGCGGCGATCGACGCGTTGGGGCGTGGGTCGGGGTCGTCGTCTGCGTCCTGGTGGCACTGACGGGGGCGTGTGCTCCCAGCGAACCGGAGCCGGAGCCGGTGCCGGCCACGACGACCCCGTCACCGCGGCCGCCCGTTTCCGAGCGCGTGGGTTCCCCACCCGGGGAGCCGAGCCCGGAGCGGGTCGAGGTGCGCTACCGGGTCGAGCGGCGCACCGAGGACGCCGCGACGGACGGGTTCGCCGAGACGGTGCGGGCGATCCTGGAGGATCCGCGCGGCTGGGAACGGGCGGGCTTCGACCTGATCCACGATCCGAACGCCCCGAACGTCGTCGTGCTCGCGGAGGGCCCGACGGTCGACGAGCTGTGCGCGCCGTACGACACCCGCGGGCGGTACTCGTGCCAGCTCGGCCGGGTCGTCGCACTGAACGCGGACCGCTGGCGCTCCGCGACGCCGGAGTGGACGGGCGACCTCTCCACGTACCGCACGTACCTGGTCAACCACGAGGTCGGCCACCTGCTGGGCCTGCACCACCCGACGCCCCAGTGCCCGGCAACGGGGCTGCCGGCCGCGATCATGTCGCAGCAGAGCACCGAGCTCGACGGGTGCCTGCCCAACGGGTGGCCCCTGGACTGGGAGATCGAGCTGGCCAGTCGTCACGAGCTTCCGCTCGCGCCCGGCTACGAACCCGAGCCCTCCCCGCGCCCGACCGACCCCCGCGCTCCGTAGGCTCGACCCATGGCTCTACGAGACTGGGGACGCGCATGGGACGTCCTGTACTGGTCGGGCGTCGTGGTCGCCCTCGCAGCGGGACTGACCCTGCCCCCGAAGGTCGGGGTGATGCTGCTCGGCCTGGCGCTGTTCCTCTTGGTGCTGGCTCCGTTCCGCGACCACCCGTCGACGTTCTGGCCGGTGCTGACCGGCTACCTCGCCTTCGCGATCGGCTTCACCCTCGTGGGCTTGACGGTCGCCCGACCGGTCGTGCCGGGCCTCCTGATCGGCCTCGCCGCTGCAGGGGCCGGCGTCGTCGTCGCGCGGACGGTCACCCGCAAGCAGCGGGAGCTCGCGGAGGAGCAGGAACGGGGATGATCCGCGCCCTTGAACGGTCTCAGGGCCTCTGACAGGTGGGGCAGTACGTCGTCCCGCGCTGGGCGATCGTGACCTTGCGAAGATCCGTGCCGCACCGGTCGCAAGGGCGACCGGCCTGCCCGTAGGCCTGCAGGAAGTCGGCGTTCCGCCCGCTGTCGCCGTTCACCATCTGGTAGTCGCGGAACGTGGTGCCCTCTCGTTCTATCGACTCCGTGAGCACCTCCCGGATCGCCCCGTGGAGCCGCCGCGCCCGATCCTGGCCCACGCGACGTGACGCAGGGTGGACACGAGCGCGCCACAGCGCTTCGTCGGCGTAGATGTTTCCCACCCCGGCCACGGCGCGTTGCGCGAGCAGGACCGCCTTCACAGGAGCGGTCGTCCTGGCGAGGGCCGCCGCGAACGCTTGGACCTGGAAGTCCTCGGAGAGGGGCTCAGGCCCCAGCTGCGCCAGCGTCGGGATCGCCGTGTAGTCCCCGGCGTCGACCACCGCCAGCCTCCCGAACCGTCGCGGGTCGCGGAACACCAGGGTCCGTCCATCGTCCAGCTCGAGCTGCGCGCGTGCGTACTCGTCGATCACGTCGAACCGAAAGGAGCCGGTCATCCCGAGGTGCATGACGAGCTCGCCGTTCCGGCTCAGGGGGGACACGAGGTACTTGCCGCGGCGTCGGACGTCGCGGATCGTGCGACCGGCCAGCCGATCGAGGTGCAGGAAGCGTCGCTGCGGCTCGGAACGCACGTCCTTCACGGTCCGGCCCGTGAGCTCGGGGGCGAGCTGACGGCGGACCGATTCGACCTCGGGTAGCTCCGGCATGACGCTGAGGTTACGCCTACCCGGGAGACCGCCCCCACGGCGTGACCGGTCGGCGCCACCGTGCCCCGCCCCCGTAGCATCGCACCGACGCCACCCTGGGAGACGCATGCCCGAGGAGATCCGCACGAACACCGGCCGCGTCGTGAAGACGTACGAGCGCGATCGCGACGAGGAGGGCCGCCCCGCTAACGCCCGTCCCCGGGACCGCCTCGGACGGCCGTTGCCTCGTGATGCCGAACCCGAGATGGTGATCGAGGACTTCGAGTTCGACGATCTCGACACCGCGCTGGACAAGGCGGTGGAGCTCTGGAACGACGAGCGGTTCTTCGAGGCGCACGAGGTGCTCGAGGAGGTCTGGCACGCCGCACCAGAGGATGACCAGCTGTTCTGGCAGGGCGTGATCCAGGTGGCGGTCGGTTGTTGCCACCACCAACGGGAGAACCCGGCCGGGTCGGTGTCACTGCTGCGCAAGGCCGCGGAGAAGCTGCGCGGGTACCCGGACGTGTACTACGGGGTGGACGTCGAGTCCCTCCGTGTCTGGGCCGAGGGTGCCGCCGACGCCGTCGAGGACGCCGGGGAGATCTTCGAGATCGGCTACCCGGAGTTCCCGGCGATGGATGAGGGGCCCTGGTTCACGGGCGGACCCGCGGGCCCGACGCAGCCGGAGATCCGATAACGGTGCCGGAGCACACCACGGACGATCTCGCGCGCGGCCTCGAGGACGGCATGCGCTTCCGCTGCGATGCCTGCGGCAACCTCACCCGGTTCGACGTGGTCGAGACGGCGCGCACCAGGCGCTTCCACCACTTCGACCTGGGCGGCGTGAACGAGGTGGAGGACGAGCAGATCCTCGACCGGACGGTCGAGTCGGTGGTCTGTCGCTGGTGCGGGAGGGACGACGCGGTGACGGTCGAGCCGGCGCCGGCCGCGGGTGGACCTGCATGACCCCCTTCCTGAGGGCGGCTATCGCGTCGCTGCACGGGGCGGACGCGTCCGACGTTCGGTGTCCGGAGTGCGGGTTCGCCTGGCAGCTGGCCGGACCGGAGGCCGAGACGGTCATCGGTGACGCCGCGACCCGCTACGCCTCGCATCTCGCGGACTGGGACGACCGCCGCGCCGCCCCTGCCGGGACGTGGTCGCCGTCCGCGTACGTCTGGCACGTCGTCGATGTGTTCCGGGCGTGGTCGGAACGCTTCCGAGCGGCCGCCGAGGATCCCGAGACCACCCTCGTCCCCTGGGACCAGGACCGGCTCGCGGAGGTCCGCGGGTACGACCGGCTCCCGCTGGCCGGGGCGCTGTGGTCCCTCGATCGTGCCGCGGTCGATCTGGCGGCGGCCGTGGAGGACCTCGATCACCGCACCGGGTTCACGCATCCCGACTGGGGGAGCGGCGATGTCGAGGACGCCCTCCGATGGATCGCGCACGAGGTGACCCACCACGAGGTTGATATCGCGCGGGGCGTGAACGGCGACTAGCTGGTCAGTCCGCCTCGCTGAGTGCGCGTGCGACGCCCGCCACCACGACGACGAAGACGAGGCCGCCCACGGCCAGTCCGGCCGCCGGGAGGACATCCGCGGCCAGGGGGGCTCCCAGGGCGGTGTCGCCTACTCCGTCCGGCCCGGCGGGCCAGGGCCACAGCACGCGTAGCGATCCCAGCATCAGGCCGATCAGCGCAGCCAGGACCAGGTCGTGCCACCGGCGTAGCAGCCAGTTGAGGAGGGTCGAGAACGAACCCAGGCCCACCACCGTGCCGGCTGCGAAGACCGCGATGGTCGCGAGGGTCCGGTCGTTCACGGCTCCGAGGATGAACTCGTACAGACCGATCATGAGCAGGATGAACGACCCGGAGATGCCGGGGAGGATCATCGCGCAGATCGCGACGGCGCCACCGAGGAACACGATGACCAGCGACGGATCGGTGAACCGCCCCGTGCGCAGGCCCAGCAGCGCGAACGTGGCGATCGCGCTCACGATCATGACGGCCACCGTGGCCGCACGGTGCTCGTCGATCTCCGTGAGCGACACGACGACGGAGCCCGCCACGAGCCCGGCGAACGCGGCGGCCAGGAGCACGGGCTGCGTCTCGAGCAGGTGCTCGAGCCCGGCCGCGAGGGTGAGGACGGCCGTTCCGATGCCGAGGAGCAAGGGCAGCAGGAAGCTCCACTCGACGAAACGCAGCGCCCGCCAGCCGTGCCGGATGTCGAACCGCAGGAACAGGCTGGCTGCGCGCGCTCCCTGCCGGATGTTGGCCACCAGCCGTGCGTAGATCCCCAGGACGAGCGCAACGGTCCCACCGGAGACACCGGGGACGATGTCGGCCGACCCCATCAGGAACCCGCTGACGTAGGTCGTCGCCATGGTCAGCACACCGAAGCCCTCGGGGCGCAGACGTGCGTCGTCGGGGCGTTCGACGAACGCCGGGTCCGAACTGGCGAGATCGGTGGGGGAGTGAGGGGTCGACATCGGGCGCGGACGGTAGCCGAACCGGTCATCGGAACGGGTGTGTCCGGACGGGCCCAGGGGTACGGTGTCGTCATGGAGCGGGAGTCCTGGGTACGGATCGCGATCGGCGCAGCGATCGCTGTGCTCGCGACCGCTGCTGCCGTGGTCGTCATCTCGCGTCGCCGGGAGGACGACCTCGGTGCCGAGGGCGTCGTGGACACCGGTGAACGTCGTCGTGAGGGGTCGCCCCAGGATCGGGGGAAGGGCGGCACGGTCGCGATCGACGTCGAACAGCTGCGGCACAACGACGGGTTCGAGCCGGCGGTCGAGTACCTCACGTACATCCAGTCCCGACGAGGCGTGGACGAGCACCTGCTGTTCGTGCGCAACGAGGACATCGATGCGATCGCCGCCCTCGATGGCGAGGATCCCGACGAGTTCCTGGAGCGGCTCCAGCACCTCGGTGTCGTGATCTCCACGAATTGACCGGTGGCCGACGCGGCCGACCGTGATCCAGCCGCGGCTCCCGTCCCGGACGCGTCGCACCTGGCTGGTCTGGGCGCGGACGAGTGGACAGCGGTGCTGCGGCACGCCAGGGCTGCCATGCAGGACCTCGACGACCACCTGGTGACGCCGCGGATCGCCCGGCTGCGGGCCGTGCCCGTCTCACGACTGGCCGACGGGCGTTCACGCGGGGACCTCTGCCGCGAGCTGGCCGACGGCGGTGTGCTCTGGCGTGAGACCGCCCGTGGACTCGCGACCGACGAGCGGGTGGACCTGGACCACGTGCTGAGCGCGGACGCGGTGCGGGGTGGGTCCGGGTCCGCCCGACGTGCCGACCCCGGCGAGACACGCGACGAAGAGCCCGACGACGGGTCGCTTCAGCGGTCCAAGGAGCGTGCGCGTCAGCTCCTCGAGGAGCGCGACGAGGCGCGACGTCGCGCCACGGGGCTCGAGGCGAGGCTACGGACCGAGCAGGACCGGATCGATCACCTGGAGGAGGATCTCGACGCCGTGCGGCGGGAACGCGACGAGCTCCTCGAGCGTGTGGGTCAGGCAGCCGAGGACCGGCGTCAGGCACTCGAACGCCTCCGGAGGCAACACCAGGCGGAGCTGCACCATCTCCAGGAGGAGCTGCGCACCTTCCGCCGACGCGAGCAGGAGCGCCGGGCGCGCCACCGACGCCGTCAGCAGCGTGAGGACGAGGTCGATCAGCAGGCGGCCGAGGAGGTCGAGCGCTTCCGGGCATCCCGCGGCGGGCCCGAACGGCTCGCCGACCCCGGCCGCCCCAGCACGCTGCCGCCCGGCGTGACTCCGGGCACCGTCGACGCCGCCGGGAGCCTCCTCGGCAGGGGGCGGCGCGTGCTGATCGATGGGTACAACGTCACGAAGCAGCACCGCGACCACCTGCCCCTGGAACAGCAACGCGACTGGTTGGTCCTACGCGTCGGGTCGCTCGCGCGCCGCACGGGGGTGCGCCCCACGATCGTCTTCGACGGCGAGCCCGGGGCAGGGCGGGCGGCGCGACGGCCCCGGAAGGTGGCGGTCGTGTTCACCGCGGGCGGGACCGCCGACGACCGGATCGTGCGCACGGTCGACGACCTCCCGGACCACGAGCCCGTCGTGGTGGTGACCGACGACGGCGAGCTGGCGGATCGGGTGCGGGAGCGGGGGGCCGACGTCGTGGGGACCCGGCCGTTCCTGGCTGTCCTTCGGTGACGTCACACCCCCCGCGTAGCGTCCTGCTCGACGACGGCGCCGGGAGGATCACGTGGACCAGACAGGGGACGAGGCGGGGGACGAGGCGGGGGACGAGGAAGGGACGGACCGCATCCGTGCGATCGATTGCGGGACGTGCCGGATGCGGGATACCGAGGCGTGCGACGACTGCCTCGTGACGGCGGTGCTGTCGCGTCCTCCGGGCCCGTTCCTGCTGGACGACGACGAGCAGCATGCGGTGGCGCAGCTGCAGCGTGCGGGGCTGCTGCCCGTCGTGCGCTACCGTCCCGCGTCGTAAGGGGTCCGCGCACCTTGCCCGCACCGGACGGGCGGGGCACCATGCGTCGGTCCACACGGATCCCGCGGGGCGCGAGGGTGATCGAACT
>JAHWKO010000003.1 GCA_019347855.1 Actinomycetota bacterium | reverse complement strand
GCTCTCGGCCCGCGTCACGGGCCCGCTCGTCCAGATCGTCGGGCTGATCGGCGAGTACCAGGAGGCGGCGCTTTCCGTGCGGATGCTCGCCACCGTCATGGACCGGGCGCCCGAGCGCGACGGCCAGGCGCGGCCCGCCCGCCCGGTGGTAACCGGCGCCCTGCGCTTCGACGAGGTGAGCTTCACCTACGCGGGCGCCGCCCGCCCCGCGCTCGAATGTGTCTCGTTCGAGATCGAGCCCGGCCAGGTCATCGGCGTGGTCGGGCGCTCCGGGTCGGGCAAGACGACGCTGTTGAACGCGATCGGCGGGCTCGACCGACCCACCGCCGGGCACGTCACGATCGACGGGACCGACATCACGGAGGCCGGCGAGGGCGACCTGCTCGCCCTGCGGCGTGAACGGATCGGGTTCATCTTCCAGACGTTCGGACTGCTGCCGATCCTGACCGCGGCGGAGAACGTCGAGATCCCGCTGCGCCTGCGACAGGTCGAGCCCGACCTCAGGAACGAGCGCGTCCGGGTGCTCCTCGAGCTCGTGGGCCTGGGGGAGCGGGCCGACCACCGCCCCCACGAGCTGTCCGGCGGTGAGCAGCAGCGCGTCGCGATCGCGCGCGCGCTGGCCAACTCGCCCGACCTGCTGATAGCGGACGAACCCACCGGGCAGCTGGACTCGCGGACGGGGCGCACGATCATGACCCTGCTCCGCGCACTCGTCGACAGCGAGGGGGTGACCGCGGTCGTCGCCACCCACGACCCGGCACTGATCGATGTCGCGGACCGCATCGTCGAGCTGCGCGACGGGCGGATCGTCGACCCCGACGTCGACCCCTCGGACGTCCCGGGTGTCGGGGACCTCGCGCCGCAGCCGCGTGCGGCCAGGCGGCCCACCACCCGCGCCCCCGAGGGAGAGGGATCCCCGCCGCGTGACGACATGGGCGGGGGCGACCTCGTCCGCGCCCCGAAGCGTCGCCCGCCGCGCCGTTGACACGGGCGCTCAGTGTCCACCCGGCCGACCGGATCGTCGCTGCGTGCGAGCTCGGCTAGAGATCGTCCTCGTCCAGCCAGCCGCCGGTCGCGGGCGGCTGGAACTCGCCGAGCCGGTCGATCAGCCGGTCCCCGTCGTCGTCGTGCAGCAACAGCTGCCGGTGGCGCAGCGCGACGAAGCCCTCCTCCACGGCGTGGTCGAGGAACGTGATCAGGGTCGAGAAGTACCCAGCGACGTTCAGCAGGCCCACCGGTTTCGTGTGCAGACCGAGCTGGGACCAGGTGAGGATCTCGAACAGCTCCTCGAGCGTCCCGAGCCCGCCGGGCAGCGCCACGAACCCGTCGGCGCGGTCGAACATCATCGTCTTGCGCTCGTGCATCGTGTCGACGACGGCCAGCTCGGTCAGGTCGTCCTTGGGCTTCTCCCGCGCCAACAGGTGGTTCGGGATCACGCCTATCACCTCGCCGCCTCCCTCGAGGACGGCGTCGGCGACCGCCGCCATCATGCCGAGGCTCGACCCGCCGTAGATCAGGCCGATCCCGCGTCTGGCCAGCAAGGTCCCGAACGCGGCCCCCGCCTCCTGGTAGGTGTCGTCTGCGCCGGGCTTGGCCCCGCAGAAGACGCACAGCCTGCGCAGCGTGTCACCCACGCTCGCCCATCGGGGTGTACTTGCGCGTCTGGGGCCCGACGTACAGCTGTCGTGGCCTGGCGATCGCCTGGTCGTCGTCTGCGAGCTGCTCCTGGTACTGGGCGGCCCAGCCGGCCATCCGACCGATCGCGAAGAGCACCGGGAACATGTCGGTGGGGAAGCCCATCGCCTGGTAGATGATCCCCGAGTAGAAGTCCACGTTCGGGTACAGGCGGCGCTCGACGAAGAACTCGTCCTCGAGGGCGATCTTCTCGAGCTCGACGGCGATGTCGATCAGCGGGTTCTTCCCCGTGACCTCGAACACGTCGTGGGCGAGGTCCTTGATGACCTTGGCGCGCGGGTCGTAGTTCTTGTAGACGCGGTGACCGAAGCCCATCAACCGGAAGTCGCCGTCCTTCACGCGCTCGATGTAGTCGGGGATCTGGTCGACCGATCCGATCTCCTCGAGCATCCGCAGGACCTGCTCGTTCGCCCCCCCGTGCTTCGGGCCGTAGAGCGCGGCCACCGCGGCGGCCGCCGCCGAGTACGGGTCAGCGTCGGAGCTGCCGACGGTCCGCATCGTCGTGGTCGAGCAGTTCTGCTCGTGATCGGCGTGGAGCAGGAACAGGGTGTCCATCGCGTTCTCGAGGACCGGGTCCGGCTCGTACTTGAGCTCGGTGGCCTTCCACATCATGTTGAGGAAGTTGCCGCCGTAGGACAGGTCGTTGTCCGGGTAGGCGTAGCGCAACCCGACCGAGTAGCGGTACGCGAACGCCGCGAGCGTCGGCAGCTTCGCGATCAGCCGCACGATCTGCTTGTGCCGCACCTCGTCGTCGCGGATCTGCTTCGCCTCGGGGTAGAAGGTCGACAGCGCCCCGACTGTCGAGACCAGGATCCCCATCGGGTGGGCGTCGTGGTGGAAGCCGTCGATGAACTTCTTGATGCTCTCGTGGATGAACGTGTGGTGCGTGACCTCGAACGTCCAGTCGGTGAACTCCTCCTCCGTGGGGAGGTCACCGTGGATCAGGAGGTAGGCGACCTCGAGGAAGCTCGAGTTCTCGGCGAGGTCCTCGATCGGGTAGCCGCGGTACAGCAGCTTGCCCTCGTCCCCGTCGATGAACGTGATCTCGCTGCGGCAGCTGGCGGTGTTCTTGAACCCTGGGTCGTACGACAGCAGTCCGAACTCGTCCGGGTCGACCTTGATGCCGCGGAGGTCCATGGCCCGGATCGCGCCGTCCACGACCTCGACCTCGTAGGTCTCCCCGGTGCGGTTGTCGGTGATCGTCAGGGTGTCCTGATCGGCCATGGTGACGCGTCCTTCGGTCTCGGAGGCTCCCGACCACGCCCAAGGGGCGGTCGCCCCCGACGCTAACGCAGCACCGGTTGGTTCGCCCGTGGACACCCGACCGTCAGCCCGTGAACCCTCGCTTGTGAACCTCCAGCGCCACATGTGGCGCTCCTGGTTCACAGGTGTGGGATCCATGCGCGTCGCGGGCACTCGTGAACCTCCAGCGCCACATGTGGCGCTCCTGGTTCACAGGCCAGGTGCTACGTGGTGAAGCTGCCGGCGGTCGGGGCGCGGCCGGAGACGGGGAGGTCGAGGTGGAACGGTTCGGCGTCGGGATCGACGATCACCCCGTTCTGCGACCCGTGGGACCCGATCACGGAGCGTTCGGCGGCGGGCGGCACCGCGAAGTGGAACGCCTCCTCGACGCTCACACGCGCGTCTCCGTTCGTGTCGGCCAGCCGCTCGACCATGCCACGCTTGATCAGGTGGTGGCCCCAGATCGACAGGTTCTCGCGGGGCTCCTCGTAGGACTTCTCCTCCTCCCGCGAGGAGAACGTCATCGTCCGGCCGGGACGGGCGAGGCCTGGGTCGGCGAAGCCCTCGGCCTCGCACGCCGCGATGTTGATCCACAGCCGTCCCGCGTCGACCGGCGCCATGCGCGCGACGAACTCCCCGTCCGGGATGCGGTCGTTGTCGCTCGGCCACAGCCCCTCGTCGGGGACCTCGCCGTCGCCGTCCACGTCCTCGCCCCACCACTGCTTGGTGTGTCCGGAGTAGTGGAAGATGGCCACGGAGTCCGGATCGGTCTTGCGGGCGAGCCAGGCGATCGCTTCCTCGACGTTGTCCCGGATGGCGTCCGCCTCGGTGAGGAGCACGATGTGGTCGTCACGCCAGCCGAGGTCGAGGAGGTGGTCCCGTAGGAGCTCCGCGTCCTGACGGGATCCGATGTTGTCCCGGGTGGGGCCCTGGTGGTCGTTGATGCCGATCAGGACCGCCCAGCGCGTCGTCGCGGGCTCGCGCACGTCCTGGGTGGCGGCGGCCTGAGCCGGGAACCGTTCGTTGAACCGCTGCATCTCGGCGCGGGGCGCGGCGCCCCGTGCGGCGAGGGCGCCGGTGCTCGGCTGTGCGGCAGCGCGGACGTCCAGACCCTGCTCGTCCTGCGCCTCGGCGGTCGGGATCCCCGATGACCGTCCGAGGAGGGACAGGCCTCCCACGACGAGGGCGGCCACGAGCCCGACGACGAGCGCCGAGATGACGGTACGTCGCACCGGCCTCCCTCCCGTGTCGGCCCTGTCAGCGTACGGCTGATGCGTCCCCAAGGTGGTCGACATCCCGGCGACCGAGCTGGAGGCCGGGCGACGACGAGTGTCGGTCGGACGCCCGGGCGGCGTGGCGGTCAGCCCTGCGGTCGGCAGCAGTCCGGGGCGCAGATGTCGTGCCACGGCCCCAGCTCACCGAGGCTCGCCCGGTCCGGGTCCGCGCTGACGCGCTCGACGATCAGGTCCCGGATCATCCGCACGTACCGGGGATCGGCTCCCACCGTGCCGGCCCGGACCACGTTCAGCCCGATCCCTGCCGCGTGGGCGGCGGCTTCGACGTCCAGATCGAACAGGACCTCCAGATGGTCCGACACGAACCCGATCGGCACGATCACGGCGTCGCGGACCCCCTCCTCGGCCAGGGTGTCGAGGTGGTCGACGATGTCCGGCTCGAGCCAGGGGACCGACGGCGGTCCGCTGCGGCTCTGGTACACGAGGTCGTGCTCGTGGCCGCCGGGGACCCGGTCGACCACCAGTCGGCACGCCTCCTCGAGCTGGGCGACGTACGCGCTGGTCTCGGCCATCCGGAGCGGCACGCTGTGCGCGGTGAACACGAGTCGAGCACCGTCACGCCGGTCCTCAGGGATCGCGTGCAGCGCGACCTCGACCCTGGTGGCTTGAGGTCCGATGAACCCCGCGTGGTCGTAGAAGATCCGGAGCTTCAGCACCTCCGGGGCGTCCGCTCCGACCTGCTGGCGGGCCTCGACGATGTCCTCGCGGTACTGCCGGCACCCCGAGTGCGAGCTGAACGCTGACGTCGCGAAGGCGACCGCGCGCCGGACCCCGTCGTCGCGCATGCGACGCAGCGTGTCCGCCAAGAGGGGCGGGTAGTTGCGGTTCCCGAGGTAGACCGGCAGGTCCGGCCCCTCCACCTCGAGGAGCGCCTCCAGCGAGCCGATCACGGCGCGGTTCTGGGCGTTGATGGGGCTCACCCCGCCGAACAGGTGGTAGTGCTCGGCGACCTCCTCGAGGCGCTCGCGGGGGACGCCCCGGCCGGCGGTGACGCGTTCGAGGAACGGCATGACCTCGTCGGGACCCTCTGGGCCGCCGAAGGACAGGTACAGGATGGCGTCTACGTCGTGCGCGGCGTCGTCGAACTCGCCGTGGGTGGTCATCGGTCTCCCGGTCGTCGTCGCAGGCCCTCGACGGCCTGGTCGCCGGTCAGCTCGCGAGCTTGTCGGTCAACCGGTTGCGCAGCGACACCATGACCTTGGAGTGGATCTGGCACACCCGGGACTCGGTGACGCCCAGGATCCCGCCGATCTGCGCCAGCGTCATACCTTCGAAGTAGTAGAGCGCGATGATCTTCTGCTCGCGCTCGGGGAGCTCCTCGATCTCCTCGACGAGCAGCCGACGGGTCTCCTGGTCATCCACCGTGTCCTGCGGCTTCGCGTGGATCGTGTCCTGCAACGTGTCGGCCAGCGTGATCGAGTCGTCCCCGTCGCTCGACAGCGTGCGGTCGAGCTCGGCGACGGTCGTGAAGGCGGTCTGTTCGAGCATGGCGTGCAGGTCGTCGACGGTGATCTCGAGCTCCGCGGCGATCTCCTCGTCGGTCGGGGTCCGGCCGAGGTCGTGCTCGAGCCGGCGGACCGCGCGGGCGATGCGCTTGGCCTTGTTACGGACCGACCGGGGGACCCAGTCGACCTTGCGCAGCTCGTCGATGATCGACCCGCGGATCCGGGTGATCGCGTACGTGGAGAACTTGACACCCGCGTTCGTGTCGAACCGTTCGATCGCGTCCATCAGTCCGAACATCCCGTAGGACACGAGATCGCTGTGCTCGATCGTGTCGGGCAGGCTGACCGAGACCCGGCCGGCCACGTACTTCACCAGAGGGGAGTAGGTGAGGATCAGATCCTCACGCGCCGCGGCGTCACCGTCGGAGCGGTACCGCTCCCACAGCTCCCTGACCTCGGCGTCCACGTCAACCTCCCCGGTGCGACGGCCTCCATGGTAGGCACCCGATGCGCGTCACGGAGTGAACGCCCGGCGCTGTCCTCGGGTTCCCCGGCGCCGGATCAGGCTGGGTCGGCGACCGGTGCGGTAGGCCGCAGGAGCTCGGGGAGGCGGTGCAGCTCCGTCTTCGCGAGGCACAGCCGGCGAGCGGGAACGGGTACCCGGCGCGACGGCCCCCTCAGACCGCCCCGGCCTCGATCTCGTCGAGGAACTCCAGGACCAATCGGGTCACCCGTTCGGGTTCCTCGAGGTTCGGCAGGTGGGCCGTCCCGGCCACCCGGACGCGCCGGGCGTGAGCGATCTCGGCCGCGAGGATGTCCGCGATCGCGAGGACGTCGGGTCGGTCCAGGGTCCCTGCGAGCACGAGCGTCGGTACCCCGATGTCCCCGAGCCGCTGGATCGCCGGCGGGTCCGGCTCCTGCTCCTCCCCGATCGTGGCCCGGTAGCTCGTCACCAGCATGTCCTGCACGAGCGCGCGGAGCTCGCGGTCCATCTCGCCCGGGACCCGCTGTGGCCCGGCGACCCACGTCGAGAACTCCAGTTCGGCTGCTCCCTCGAGGTCGCCCGCCGCGATCAGTTCGTCGGTCCGCTCCCAGGCGTCGAGGAGCCCCGGATCCTCGAAGCGGTAGCCGTCCACGGACGGTCCGATCAGGACCAGCCCGGCCACGCGATCCGGATGGTGCAGCGCAAGGTCGACGGCGACCGCCGCGCCCAGGGACGCCCCGACCACGAGCGCCGGGCCCATGCCCAACGCTCCGAGCACCGCGTTCACGTCATCGTGGTGGCTGAACGGGGAACGGTCGGCGACGGTCTCGCCGAACCCGCGGAGGTCGATACGGATCACGCGGTAGCGACCAGCGAAGGCATCGTGCTGTGGTTGCCACATCCGCCGATCGGCGATCCCCGCGTGGAGGAGCACCAGGGGGTCACCGGTACCGGAGATGTCGTAGGCGAGCTCGGCGCCCGCGTGCCGGACCGTTCCCCTCGCCCAGCCATCGTCCCGGTCGGTCACCTCCACGCCCCTCTCGACGGGCGCGGAACGTACCCGGTTGCAACGACCTCCACCCACGTTCGTCGGGGTGCGTGCCGGGCGGCGCGCCTCCAGGTGGCCCCACCGTGGCACATGTGACACCGACTCCGCCGAAGGGGATGCATGCAGCAGGATCATCCGACGCTGACCGGTCTCGTCGCGATCCTCGCGATGGTGGCCGGGCTCATGGTGGGTCTGCCCGCGGGACCGGTTGCCGCGGACCAGGAACGCACCGCACGGATCGGTGGCGAGGACCGCATCGATACGGCTGCTCGCATCGCCGAAGCGACCTTCGACACCAGCGAGGTCGCGGTGCTCGCCCGCGCCTTCGACTTCCCGGACGCGCTCAGCGCCTCGGGACTGTCCGGGCATCTGAGCGCTCCCACCTTGATCACGCGCCGCGAGACGATCACCCAGCGCGTCAAGACGTCGCTGACGGACCTCGACGTGTCGCGGGTTCGGATCATGGGCGGGACGGATGCCATCGGCCAGGACGTACAGGCCTGGCTCGAAGACAACGGGTACGAGACCCAGCGCGTCGCCGGCGAGAACCGGTTCCAGACGGCCGCCGACGCGGCCAGGCGGATCGGTGGCGCGATCGGGACCTTCGACGGGAAGCGCACGGTGATCGTGGCGAACGGGCTGCGGTTCCCCGACGCGCTGACCGCCGGCCCGATCGCCTACGAGCAGCGCTTCCCCGTGCTCCTGACGGGACCGGGCTCGCTCCACGACGCGGCCGCGCGGGCGATCGAGGACGTGGGTGCCCAGCACGCGATCCTCGTCGGCGGACCGGCGGCCCTCGGTGACAGGGTCGCCCAGGACCTCGGCGACCGGGGCCTGACGGTCGAGCGTCTCGCCGGCCGTGACCGCACCGACACCTCCCGGGACATCGCGGACTTCGCGGTGAACCAGCTCGGATGGGTGTCAGACGCGATCCTGCTGTCGCGTGGGGATGCGTTCCCGGATGCGCTGGCCGCGGCTCCGCACGGCGGGGAGCGCCACGCCCCGATCCTGCTCACCCGTGCCGCGGACATCCTGAGCTACGACGTCCTCCAGTGGACCGTGGACCACGCCGGGTCGATCGAGATCGTGCGGGCGCTCGGCCGGCAGGCGGCGGTCACCGACCGTGCGCTCGGACGGGTCGCCGAGACCGCCGTGCCGCCGGAGCGGACGATGACCTACTCGGTCGGATCCCGGGGCGACGTGAGCGCCGACATGGCGTTCTTCGCCGAGCACGTCGACTGGACGCTGACCGACCAGCGAGGGTGGGCCCTGGACAACGACGTCCGCTGGACCCACCTCGCGGACCCCGACGCCGCGGACATCAACATCTTCCTCGCGACCGGCGCGGCTATCGGGGCGGCCGATGAGGGCTGCAGCCCGGACTGGAGCTGCCAGCCCGCGGGGACCAACGACGTCTACATCAACGAGGAGCACTGGGAGCACGCGACGGAGACGTACGACCACCGCTCCCTGGACGACTACCGGCACTACGTCGTGCTCCACGAGGTCGGCCATGCCCCCCCGATGGACTTCGGGCACTTCCGGTGCGAGGACGACGCGCGCTCGGACGACCCCGCCCCGGTCATGGAGCAGCAGTCGCAGCAGGAGGACGTGGGGACGGAGTGCACGATCAACGTCTGGCCGCTCCCCTTCGAGCGCGATCGCGCTCGCGAGGCGATGCTCGGAGCCAGCACCCACTCGAGCGGGGACGTGGACGAGACCCACGCCCCGTGACCGACGACCGGACCGCGGTGAGGGCCGGACGTAGGCTGGAGACATGACCGACCTCCCCTCGACCCTCGCTGAGCTTCGGGCCTCCGGTCACGAGGCCCGCTCCGTCAAGGAGGAGATGCGGTCCAACCTCGCCTCCCGCCTGCGGTCCGGTGAGCCGTGGATCCCGGACCTCGTGGGCTTCGAGCAGACGGTGCTGCCGGACCTGGAGCGCGGCATCCTCGCGGGCCACGACATCGTGCTGCTTGGTGAGCGCGGACAGGCCAAGAGCCGCATCGTCCGCCGTTTGGTGGAGCTCCTCGACGAACAGGCGCCCGTCGTCGAGGGCTGCGAGATCAACTGTCACCCGTACGAGCCGGTCTGTGCGCGGTGCCGGACGCTGGCCGACGAACGCGGCGACGGACTGCCGGTCGGTTGGATCGACCGCGACCGCCGGTTCACCGAGAAGCTCGCCACGCCCGACACCTCGGTGGCGGACCTGATCGGCGACGTCGACCCGATCAAGATCGCCGAGGGCCGCTACCTCGGTGACGAGGAGACGATCCACTACGGGCTGGTGCCGCGCACCAACCGCGGGATCTTCGCGGTCAACGAGCTCCCCGACCTCCCCGAACGCATCCAGGTGGCGCTGCTGAACGTCCTCGAGGAACGCGATGTCCAGGTCCGCGGGTACAAGGTCCGTCTGCCCCTGGACCTCCTCCTCGTCGCGACCGCGAACCCGGACGACTACACGAACCGGGGACGGATCATCTCCCCCCTGAAGGACCGCTTCGGGACCCAGGTCCGTACGCACTACCCGCGGCGGCTCGACCACGAGATCGCGATCGCCCGTCAGGAGTCCGCCCCGCCACCGCCTGACGTCGACGTGTACGTCCCGCGGTTCCTCGAGGAGGTGCTCGCCGAGCTCGCGCGTCAGCTGCGCAACAGCCCGCACGTCAACCACCGGTCGGGGGTGTCGGTCCGCTACACGATCGGGGCGCGCGAGACGCTGATCGCCGGCGCGGTCCGTCGAGCCGTGCGGACGGGTGAGCCCCGTGCGGTGCCACGGATCGTGGACCTGTGGCCGATCGTGCTCGCGGCGCTCGGCCGCGTCGAGTTCGATCTGCTCGAGGAGGGTCGCGAGTTGGACATCGTCGAGCGGCTGCTGCGTCAGGCCATCCTGCTCACGTGGCGTCGGCACCTGGGGCGCGAGGACCTGGGCGGGCTCGTGGAGCGCTTCGAGCAGGGGCTGGTGCTGGAGACGTCCGACGAGCGTTCCGCCTCGGATGTGCTGGCGGACATGGGGGAGGACGTGCCCGGTCTCGCGCGGATGATGGACCGCCTCGACGTCCCTGCGGAGGACCCCGCCCTCGCCGCGAGCGTCCTCGAGTTCGCGCTCGAGGGGTTGCACCTCGCGAAGCGCCTCAACAAGGAGCAGGTCGGCGCTGGCGGGACCTACCGCATCGCCGAGAGCTGACGGCACCGACCGATGGCCCGCAAGGGCCGAACGCCGGCTGCCTACCCTCGGGGCATGACGTCCCACCAACGGTCCCACCTCCCGGACGACGAGGGTCGGCCGCGCATGCCGGAACCTGACGGTTCCGACCGCCCCGACAGCCCCTTCGACCTGTCCGATGGGTGGAAGCGCTGGCTGCTGATCGTCGGCGCCGTGCTCCTCGGCGTGGCCGTCACGATGACCTTGATCGGCCCACCGGCGGGTGAGGAGCTGGTCTACTCCCAGTTCCTCCAACGGGTGCAGGACGGCGAGGTCGCGACCGTCACGATCAACAACGACTCCGGGAAGGTGACCGGGGAGCTCGACAACGGTGACCGGTTCACGACCACGATCCCGACGGACCTCGAGCAGCAGGAGCTCACCGAGGCCCTCCGCGAGAACGACGTCGAGGTCTCGGCCACGTCGCCCGGGCGCGGGTTCTGGTCGATCCTGATCGGCTTCGCGCCGTTCCTCCTGCTGATCGGGCTGTTCTGGTTCCTGTCACGACGGGCCCAGGGACAGCTGTCGCAGATGAGCGGCATGGGCAAGTCCCAGGCCGAGCTCATCGACACCGAGCGTCCCGACACGACGTTCGACGACGTTGCCGGCTACGAGGGGGTCAAGCGCGAGGTCCGCGAGATCATCGACTACCTCACGGAACCGGAGCGGTACCAGGAGGCGGGCGCTCGGGGTCCCGGCGGTGTGCTGATGGTCGGCCCACCCGGCACCGGCAAGACGCTGATGGCCCGCGCGATCGCCGGTGAGGCCGACGTGCCCTTCATGTACGCCGCGGGATCCACGTTCGTGCAGATGCTCGTGGGGGTCGGGGCATCGCGCGTCCGCGACCTGTTCGACGAGGCCCGCGACCGCGCCCCGTCGATCATCTTCATCGACGAGCTCGACTCGATCGGTCGCAAGCGTGGAGGGACGGCGACGATCGGGGCGAACAACGAGCAGGAGCAGACCCTGAACCAGCTGCTCGCCGAGATGGATGGGTTCGACCCGTCCGAGGGCGTCGTGGTGATCGCCGCGACCAACCGGCCGCAGCTGCTGGACGAGGCCTTGATGCGCCCCGGCCGGTTCGACCGGGAGATCCGCGTCGATCTGCCCCGCCAGAACGACCGGCTCGACATCCTCCGGATCCACACGCAGGACAAGGATCTGAGCGAGGACGTCGACCTCGACCTCGTCGCCCGCGGGACCCCCGGGTTCAGCGGTGCCGAGCTGGAGAACCTGTGCAACGAGGCGGCGATCTTCGCCGTCCGCCACGACCGCACCCAGGTCACCGCCGAGGACTTCGAACGGGCGCGAGACCGGATCATGATCGGTCGTCGCGACGAGTCCAACATGCTCACCCAGGACGAGCAGCGGCGCGTCGCGATCCACGAGTCCGGGCACGCGATCATCGGTGCGCTCTGCGAGAACGCGGATCCGGTCGAGAAGGTCTCGATCCTCCCAGCTGGCCGAGCCCTAGGTGTGACGCACACGATCCCGCTGAACGAGAGGCGGCTGCAGACCGAGGGCTACCTCCACGACACGCTCGCGGTCCGGATGGGCGGTCGTGCCGCCGAGGAGGTGATCCTCGGCGAGGGCTCGACGGGCTCGGCGTCCGACCTCGCGGGCGCCACCCAGCTCGCGACCAAGATGGTGCGCGACTTCGGCCTGTCCGGGGAGCTCGGTCCCGTTGGTTACGCCCAGGAGCAGCAGGGCCAACCCTCCCCCTTACGTCAGCGACCCTTCGCCGAGGAGACCCAGCGCAACGTCGACCAGGAGGTCGAGCGGATCCTCCGGGACGCCGAGGACCGCGCCCTGAAGATGCTGAAGGACCACCGGGACGAGCTCAGGGAGTTGATCGAGCGGCTGCTGGAGGAGGAGACCGTCGACGGCGCCGAGGTGTACCGGATGCTCGGGCTCGAGAAGCCCGTGCGGGACGAGGACGCCCAGGAGGACGACGCGACGGTGGAGGCCGGGGAAGCCTCCTGACCGCCCGCGGCCCTATCCTCGGGGGCGTGCGAGCACGCTACGAGCGTTGGGACGGCACCCAGGATCCACTGGGTGAGTTCCTCGACGTAGGCGATGTCCTCGAGCGTCTGGGCGATGATCTGCTCATGGGTGCCGGGGGCGACCGTGCCTTGCGTGGGCTGCTCGACCGGGGGATAGACGGGCAGGTGGCAGGCCTGGACGAGCTGCGCCGACGCCTGGCGGAGGCTCGACGGCGCCTCCAGGAGCGGATCGACCCGGACGGACCCCTCGCCGATCTGCGTGAACGTCTCGACGACATCGTCGCGACCGAGCGGGGGCAGCTGGCGGTGGAGGACGACCCCGACGCCCGGTTCGCCGAGCTGCGGCTCGACGCCCTGCCCGCCAGCCCGTCGGGCGCGATCCGCGAGCTCCAGGAGTACGGGTTCCGGTCCCCGGACGCGGCGCTGCGGTTCCAGGAGCTGCTCGAGGACCTGCGCGGTCAGGTCCTCGACAGCTACTTCCGCAACCTGACCGCCGGGATGCAGGCGGTGACCCCGGACGACGTCGCCGAGGTCGCCGCGATGATGGCTGACCTGAACGCG
The DNA here is from genome assembly GCA_019347855.1 of Actinomycetota bacterium. Next base: position 49,379 of record JAHWKO010000003.1, on the reverse strand, counting down.
ATGCTCCAGCAGCGCGACCGTGGGGACGAGCCCGACTTCGACGCGTTCATGGCCGAGCACGGTCACCTGTTCCCCGAGCAGCCCGAGGATCTGGACGAGCTGCTGGAGGTGCTCGCTCGGCGGATGGTGGCGATGAGCCAGATGCTGGCGTCGATGACCCCGGAGCAACGACGTGAGCTCCAGGAGCTCGCACGATCCCTGCTCGACGACCTGGATCTGGCGTTCCAGATGTCGCAGCTCGATCAGCAGCTCAGGCAGCTGATGCCGCAGCTCCGGTGGGACCAACCCCAGGATCCGTACGGGTTCGAGCCCGCCCCGCTCTCGTCGACGGTGGATGCGTTCGAGCGTCTCGCCGAGGTCGACGAGCTCGAGGAGCAGCTCGCCAGCGACCGCCCTGGCGCCGACCTCGACGACATCGACGAGGACCTGCTGCGCGACGTGCTGGGCGACGAGGCGGTGGTCGACCTCCAGCGGCTCCGACGGATCGAGCGCGAGCTCGAGCAGCGCGGGTTGCTCGCCCGGCGGGAGGGCGAGCTCGAGCTGACCCCGCGCGGGGCACGGATGCTGGGGGAGCGCGCGCTCACCCAGCTGCTCGACCGGGTGCGACGCCAGCGAGCGGTCCGCGCCACGGGCCCCGAGGCAGAGGCCACCGGTCAGACCCGACCGTGGAGCTTCGGCGACCGCGAGCCCCTGGCGGTCCAGGCGAGCGTGCGCAACGCCGTCGTGAGATCGGGGCCGGGGACCCCGCTCCGGCTGGCTCCCGAGGACCTCGAGGTCGTCGAGACCGAGGTCCGCCCGCGGACGGCCACCGCGCTGCTGCTGGACCTGTCGTTCTCGATGCCGCTGCGCGGCCACTTCGTGCACGCCAAGCGGATGGCGCTGGCGCTGCACGCGCTGATCGAGGGTCGCTACCCGCAGGACGCCCTCTACCTGATCGGCTTCTCCGACTACGCGAGACGGATCCAGCCCGCCGAGCTCGGCGCCGCCGGCTTCGAGCGCGTGTACGGCACGAACATGCACCACGCGTTCATGCTCGCCCGCCGCGTGCTGTCCGACGACCCACGGCCCGTCAAGCAGGTCATCATGGTCACCGACGGCGAACCGACCGCTCACCTCGAGGGCGAGCACGTGTCGTTCAACTGGCCACCCGTGCGGGAGACCATCGTGCGGACGCTCCGCGAGGCGACGCGCCTGTCACGTTCCGGGATCTCGATCAACGTCTTCCTGCTCGAGGAGGAGCCGGGCCTCGTGGACTTCGCGGATCGGCTCGCTGCGCTCACCGGCGGCCAGGTCTTCCAGTCCCGCAGCGACCAGGTGGGGCGGTTCGTGCTCCGGGACTACGTCCGGGGCCGGCCGTGACCGTGTTCGCCGGTGTGGGCGTGGCGCTCGTGACCCTGTTCGGCGACGACGGGTCGTTGGATGCAGAGGCCACCGCCGAGCACGCGGGCCGGCTCGTCGACGCCGGGGTTCGCGCCGTGGTGGTAGGCGGCAGCACGGGCGAGGCGCCGGCCCTCGACCGGACCGAGCGCGTCCGTCTCGTCTAGGCGGTCCGTTCGCGGCTCGGGGGTGACGTCCCCCTCGTCGCCGGGACCGGGGCCGCGGACACCCGCACGGCCGTCGGGCTCACCGGCGACGCCGTGGACGCTGGAGCGGATGCGGTGCTCGTGCTGTCACCCCTGCGGGCCGCCGACCCGTCCGGCTACTACGCCGCGGTAGGGCAGGCAGCCGGCGGGACCCCCGTCCTCGCCTACCACTTCCCGGCGATGTCGCCTCCAGGCATCGACGTCGGACAGCTCGCATCGCTTCCGGTGGACGGGCTCAAGGACTCGTCCGGGGACCCGGAGCGCCTGCTCCGGGAGCTCGAGGCGTTCCCGCGCCCTCTCTACGTCGGATCCTCGGCGTTGCTGCTGCAGGCCGGAGCGCTCGGTTGTGCGGGAGCGATCCTGGCGCTCGCGAACCTCGAGCCCGAGGCCTGCATCGCCGCGTTCGGCGGCGACGCCGACGCGCAGCGGGGCTTGATCGGACCGCACCTCACGAGCCGTACGGACTTCCCGCACGGGCTGAAGGCGGCCCTGGCGGGACGCTTCGGCACGTCCCCGATGGCGCGGATGGGGTCGTGACCGGGACAGCCCTCGTCCTCGGAGCCGGGGTGAGCGGGCTCACCACCGCGTGTCGGCTGCAAGAGGACGGCTGGCGGGTGCGGATATGGACCGCAGACGAACCCGGCTCCACGACGTCGGCCGTGGCTGCGGCGATCTGGTACCCGTACCGGGCAGAGCCTCGCCGGCGGGTCCTGGACTGGGCACGCCGGAGCCTCGTGCGGTTCACGGAGCTGGCGCGTGACCGGACCAGCGGCGTGCGCATGCGCGAGGGGCTCGAGGTCTTCCGTGATCGCCGGGACGACCCCTGGTGGATCCAGGCGGTCCCGGACGTCCAACGCGCGGACCCGCAGGAGCTCCCCGACGGGTACGCCGACGGGCTCCGGTTGACGCTGCCGGTGATCGAGATGCCTCGGTACCTCCAGTGGCTCCTCCGGCGGTTCGTCGCCGCCGGGGGTGAGCTCGTGCTCCGCACGGCGGAGGATCTCCAGGAGGCGGTTGGCAGGATCGATGCGGTGGTCAACTGCGCCGGGCTCGGCGCCCGCGACCTCGTGGGGGACCGGTCGCTGGAACCGGTCCGTGGGCAGGTGGTCCGGGTGAGCAACCCCGGGATCGATCGCTTCGTTCTGCACCACGCGGACACCGTCACGTACGTCGTGCCCCGGTCGCGGGACGTCGTGCTCGGGGGGACGGCGGACGAGGGGGAGTGGGACACCGCCCCCGACCCGGAGGTCGCCCAGGACATCCTCGCGCGCTGCCTGGCACTGGTCCCGGCGCTGGATGGGGCGCCCGTGGTCGGGCACGCCGTCGGGCTCCGTCCCGTCCGCCCCGAGGTCCGTCTGGAACGTGAGGATGTGGACGGCACACCCGTCGTGCACGACTACGGGCACGGAGGCGCGGGCGTGACCCTGTCCTGGGGCTGCGCCGACGATGTCGCCACCCTGCTGGGGTCCTGAGCCTCCGTCCGAGGAGGGAGGACGTGGTTCCGACCGTGGGGGGAGGTGCCCGTAGGCAGCCACTACGTAGGGTCGACGGCGCCGAGGAGGAGGGCGACATGGCAGACGTGCAGCAGCGGTCGGCACGAGCGAGCTGGACGGCGACGGCGTTCTCGACGTGGATCATCCTGGGGTTGTACCTCGACGGCTGGGCCCACAACGCGGGCCGGCCGGAGGACTTCTGGACCCCATGGCACGCGGTCCTGTACTCGGGCTTCGTCGCGGCCACCGCGTGGTTCCTGTTCCAGCGCCGACGCGGGGACCCGGGGTTCGCCGACCGCCTGACGGTCGCGGGGTTCGCGCTGTTCGCGATCGCCGGTGTCGGAGATGCCGTCTGGCACACGCTCCTCGGGATCGAAGAGGATCTCGCCGCGCTGATCAGCCCCACCCACCTCGCGTTGATGGTCGGCGGACTCCTGCTGGTGGCGTCCCCGATCCGGGCATCCCGCCGGGATCCCGCACCGGACCGTGGCTGGCGGGGCTCCGCCCCGACCGTGATCTCCGTCGGACTGTCCGTGGCGGTCATCGCGTTCTTCCTGCAGTTCGTGTCTGCCTTCCACCTGTTCGGGCTGGAGACGTTCACCGTCAGCAACGTGCCGGACGACTCCGGAGCGACGATCGGCATCGCGAGCATCCTGCTGACCAACCTCCTGCTCCTCGGGGGCGTCGCCTGGGTGGCCAACCAACGGACGTCGAGCATCCGCGCGACCTCCTCGGCCCGACGTGACGTACCGCCCGGGACCTACACGCTCGTGATGGCCGTCCCCGCGCTGCTCCTGTCCAGCCTCCACGCCTTCGAGCACGCCCCGCTGGTGCTCGCCGCGATCCTCGGCGGTGCGACCGCGGACGTGCTGTCACGCGCGGGGCACGGCCGCCGGATGCTCCTCCTCGCGGTTCCGGCGGTGACCTGGGCGACCTGGTTCGCCGTGTTCCACGGGATCTGGGGGCTCGGGTGGGAGGCCGAGCTGTGGACCGGTTCGATCGTCCTGACGGTGCTGACCGGCGCGGGGATGGACCTGCTCGTGCAGACGCGACCGCAGGAGGAGCGCGTCTCAGCCGACCGGGTGGTCCGGGAGGAACATCGCGAACCTCGCACCGCCGCCGTCCCGGTCCTCGACCCAGGCGCGACCTCCGTGTAGCTCGGCGATCGCCTGCACGAGGGACAGCCCGACGCCGGTCCCGGCGACCGTAGACGCCCCCCGTTCGAACGGCTCGAAGATCGTGTCCTTGGCGGTGTCGGGGACCCCGGGTCCGTCGTCCTCGACGACGAGCTGGACACCGCCGCCGTCACGGACGATCGAGACCCGGACGTGGGAGTCCGAGGGGGTGTGGTGGACCGCGTTGCGTACCAGGTTGTCGATCGCCCGCTCCAGCTTCGCCGCGTCGCCCGCGACCTCCACCGGCGCGACGTCGACGGTGACCTCGTGGTTCGGGGCGTCGAGCTCCGAGACCACGACGCGCACGAGCCGGTCGAGCTCGACGCGGCCCCGCGAGACGGCGGTGCCCACGGACGTGAGCTGTTCGAGCTCGAGCAGCGCGTTCAGGATCCGCTCGAGCCGTTCGGCGGCGCCGGAGATCCGGTCGGCGAGGTGCGCCGACTCCTGCGGGGTGAGCTCGTCGGCGCGGTCGCGCAGGATCCCGCTGAAGCCGGTGATCGACATCAGGGGGCTGCGCAGGTCGTGCGCGACGGCCCGCAGGGTCGTCGTCCTGGCGACGTCCAGCTGCCGCAGGTCCTCCGCGGCTTCCTGCTGCCGGGCGAGATCGAGCGCGAGCTCCTCCTCGCGGATCTTCTGGGGCGTCACGTCACGGACGATGCCCTGGATCGCGGTGAGCTCACCGCCCTCGAAGACCGCGGCTTCGCGGAGGGCGTGCCACACCCAGTGGCCCTCGGCGTGCCGCCAGCGCACCTCGATGGTGTCGGGCAGCTGCCGCGGATCCGTCCGGCTGCGGCGCACGAGCTCCCGGTCGTCGGGATGTACCCGCAGGAGGGGGAGCGACGGGTCCTCGTAGAAGGCCTGAGGCGCGAACCCGGTGACGTCCTCCATCGCGGGGTTCACGTAGACGAAGCGGACCTCGGGTTCGAGCTCCAGGCGGTAGATGCCGTCCTGCGCGTGCTCGGCGAGCTGCCGGAAGCGTTCCTCGTTGGCCCGGGCCTCGAGCTCCTGCTGTCTGTGGTGACCCGCCTGTCGACCGACGACAGCCGCGGCCAGGACCCACGCGCCGGCGTCGACGACGGCGTCGGTGATGTAGGGCCCTACGGCTGCGACCTCGGAGTAGACGAACGGGGCCAACAACGCGACGACGATGAGCGCGACGATCCCGAGGACCTGCCGGAACGTGCGGAGCGCGGCGGCGGCGAGCAGCGGCAGGAGGTAGAGGTCCTGGTAGACGCTGTCCGGCCCGCCCGTCGCCGCCACGACGAGGGTGACCGTCGCCACGGCGAGGATGTCGCCCCACCGTTCCCATATCCCGGCCAGCGCCTCGATCCGCAGCCCCACCGCGATCGTGCCGCTCAGGAGCACCGCCGCTACGAGCAGGACGGGATCGAAGGGTTCGGGGTGAGGCAGCAGCAGGGTCGCGAGCCCCAGCGTGAGCCCACCGGCGGCCAGCAGGATGCGGAAGCGCATCCTGTCCGCGCGGTCGTCTCGTGGGGGCCGGTCGATCGCCACGAGCGGCACGGTACTCCAGACGTGCGGTGCCTCCGGGGATCAGGCCTCCCAGTCGGGTCCGAACGCGGGGTCGATCAAGCGCCGGCCGCCGGCCAGATCGTCGATCCGGCCGATCTCGTCGTCCGAGAGCTCGAGGTCGAACACGTCGAGGTTGGCTTCGCGGTGATCCGCTGACGACGAACGCGGGATCGCAACGACGTTGTCCTGCTGGAGGAGCCACCGGAGGACGACCTGAGCCGCGCTCCTGCCGTGGGCGTCCCCGATCTCCTCGAGCGTCTCGTCGCCGGGCACGCGACCCTTGGCCAGGGGCGAGTAGGCCGTCAGCATCAGATCGTTCTGGACGCACAGGTCGCGCAGCTCCGTCTGGGCGAGGTAGGGGTGGTACTCCACCTGGTCGCACAGGATCGGAGCGAGGCCGAGCGCCTCCTCGACGAGCGTGGGCGTGAAGTTGCTGACCCCGATCGCGCGGGTCCGACCGGCCTCGCGCAGGTCGTCCATCGCCGCGAGCGTCTGCTCGAGAGGGACCTCGTCGGACGGCCAGTGGATCAGCAGCAGGTCGACCTGGTCGAGCCCGAGCTCCTGCAGGCTGCGTTCGGTCGAGCGGCGCACGTCGTCCGGTCGCAGGTTCGTGCGCCAGATCTTGGTGGTCACCCACAGGTCATCGCGGTCCACGCCGCTGTCCGCGATCGCGCGCCCCACCTCCGACTCGTTGCCGTAGGCCTGGGCCGTATCGATGTGCCGGTAGCCCAGCTCCAACGCGTGACGCACGGCGTCGTAGCACTCGTCGCCCGTGAGCTCCCACGTGCCGAACCCCAGCTTCGGGATCGCGAAGCCCTGCACCTCCAGGTGTTCCACGGCCGTCTCCTCGTCTCGGATCGAGACGACGCTAACGGCCCCTGCCGGCCCCCGAGGTGCCCGTCCGTCGGCGCCAGACGATCGCGCCGACGAGCCCGATCATGACGAGGACGAACAGGGAGAGCGCGATCGCGCTGCGCGACCGATCGGCGGTCTCGTCGGTGGCCAGGATCGCGTCGGTGGTCGGTGTCGGCGACGGCTCGTCGACGGCACGATCGTCGGGATCCGCCGGAGAGGTGGCTGACGGGTCGATGTCCGGGGCGGCCTCGGTGACGGGCTGGCCAGCCGGCTCACCGGTCGCTTCCTGCGGAGGGGTCGCGCGATCCGCGACGATCGTCGGAGCCGTCGCCGTCGGCGATGGCTTCGGGGAGCTCGGCGGCGCCTCACCCTCGCCCGGAGCGGGATCGGAGGGAGGCGGAGCGGTCGAGCTCGGCGTGGGGGAGGGCTCCGGGGCGTGCTGGCGGCGGATCTCCTCGAAGCTGTGGTACGGGGGCTCGGTCCCGCTCGATCCCCACGCCCAGCCGTCGACGTCACCGTGCTCGACCGTCGTCGACGAGACCCCCCGGCCGGACCGCTGCCAGTCCCCGTCCTCGGCCCGCGAGTAGTTCCAGTACGTGCCGCGCTGCTCCGCCTCACGGAAGCAGTCCTCCTTCGGCGAGCCCACGCCCAGGATCGAACAGACCGCCGTGCCCTGCGAGCCGTACTCGGCGAAGACGGCGTCCACGTCGGCTCGGCGGAGGAGCTCCTCGCCGGTGATGGTGTCCTCGGAGAACTCGACGTACACCGTCACCACGCGGTCGCCCGTGTCGACGACCAGTCCTGCGGCATGCTGTGCGGTGGCGCCGGCGGGCGTCGCGGTCAGCATCGAAGCGATCACGAGGGTGAGCACGACCACGAGCGCCGCGCGGTGGGAGATCCGAGTCATGGGACGAGGAGGGTAACGGTGCACGAGCGGGATGCTCTGCACGCGCTCACCTGGGCCTGGTGGGCGCTCGCCGGGCTCGTGACCCTGCAGCTCGCCCCGAACCCGGCGTACGTGGCGGTCATCGTGGCGATCGCCGCGCTCGTCGTCGAGACCCACGGGCAGGGCGGACCCTTGGGACGGGCGTTCCCGGTCCTCGTCGCGGTCGGAGTGGTGTTCGCCGGTGTGCGTGTCGTGCTCACGGGACTCACGTTCCACGGCGACGGGACGACGTTGTTCACCCTGCCCGCTCTGACCCTGCCGACGATCCTCGGTGGGTTCACCGTCGGCGGGCCGATCGTCGGCGAGGTGGTGTTACGCAGCGCGGCCGAGGGGCTCGTCATCGTGGGCGTGGTGGCGGTGTTCGGGGCGTTCAACGCGGTGGTCTCGCACCACCAGCTGGTCCGCGCCGCGCCCCGCGCGTTCCATGAGCTCGGCCTGGTCGTCACCGTCGGGCTCGCGTTCGTCCCATCCACGATCGCGGCGATCCGAGCCACGACCGAGAGCGACCGGGCGCGGACCGGCGGCCGCGTCGTCCGGCGGGGGCGGATCCTCCGGATGGTCGTACCGGTGCTCGAGAGCGGCATGGAGCGCGCGATGGACCTCGCAGCCTCCATGGATGCCCGCGGGTTCGCCCACGGCGGGGCGAGCCGACGCGAGCGCCGCGCCGGCTGGCTCGCGCTCGCCGGTCTGATCACGCTGGCCGGGGCGTTCGCCGCGCTGGTGGGGCGGGCGCGACCGGTCGCCGCCGGTCTGGGCCTGGTCGGCGCCGTGGCGGTCGCGGGGGCCATCGCGGCGATCTCGCGCGCGTCCGGTCGCCCCCGCTACCGCCAGCGCCGCCCCGGCCCCCGTGACCTCGCCGTTGCCGCTATCGCGACGATCGCCCCCGCCACGGTGGCCGTGCTGTCCGCCACGGGTGAGTCCAGCCTGCGGTGGGTCGCCGGCACCGGATGGCCCGAGCTGGACCCGGTGGTCGTGCTGGCGCTGCTCGCGCTCGTCACGCCGGCCGTGGGTACCGGTCTCGCCGGTCGGCCCGATCCGGTGGCGGAGGTACGACCGTGACCGACCCCAGGCAGGGAGCGATCTCGTACCGGGGCGCGGGCGCCCGCTACCCCGAGCAGGCGGAACCAGCCGTGTCGGGGGTGGATCTGGAGGTCCGGACCGGCGAGATCCTGCTGGTGACCGGTTCGTCGGGCTCGGGCAAGTCCACCTTGCTGCGGATGGCGAACGGGTTGGTCCCGCACTCGACCGGTGGCCGGCTCGAGGGCGACGTGGTGACGGCCGGCAGGTCCGTCCGGACGCACCGCCCACGGGACCTCGCCGACGTGGTGGGGTTCGTCCACCAGGACCCGGAGGCCCAGTTCGTCGTTGACCGGGTCGAGGACGATGTCGCGTTCGTCCTCGAGAACCTGGGGGTCGATCCCGTCACGATGCGCCGGCGGGTCGAGGAGGTGCTCGACGCCCTGGGTGTCGCCCACCTGCGCGACCGGTCCCCGGGGACGCTGTCCGGCGGTGAGCGGCAACGGTGCGCGATCGCCGGGGCGCTGGCGGCCGCACCCACCTGTCTGGTGCTGGATGAGCCGACCTCCCAGCTCGATCCGCAGGGGGCCGACGACGTGCTCGCGGCGGTCGCGCGACTGAACGCTGACCTGGGGACGACGATCCTCATGGCCGAGCATCGGCTCGAACGTGCGGGTCCGTTGGCCGATCGCACGGTCATCGTGGAGGAGGGACGGATCGACGCGATCGGCGCTCCGGAGGACGTGCTCGTGGACTACGAGGGCGCGCCCGAGGTCACGAAGCTCGGGGCGCTCCTCGGGTGGGAGCCCCGCCCGCTCACCGTCCGCGAGGCGCGAGCGCGGGCGCGCCAGCAGGGTGCGCCGCCGGGCCGCCCACCTCCGGACCCCGAGCTTGCCCCAGGCGAGATGCTGGTCGGCACGTCAGGGGTCGACGTGGACCTGGGAGGCCGTCCGGTGCTGCGGGGCGCCGCGCTGGTGGCCCACCGGGGCGAGGTCGTGGTGCTGATGGGCCGCAACGGTTCCGGGAAGACCACCCTCCTGCGGGTCCTCGCGGACCTGCTCGAAGCACGGCGGGGCGAGGTGACCCGGCGCGGGCGGGTCGCCTACGTCCCTCAGGATCCGAACACGCTGCTGTACGCGCCGACGGTCCGGGCCGAGCTCGAGCAGACCCTCCGCCTGCTCGGGGAGGACGACCGTTCGGCGGTCGACCGCACCCTGGCCACCTTCGGGCTGACCGAGCTCGCCGATCGCCACCCCCGCAGCCTGTCCGGCGGTGAACGGCAGCGGGTCGCGATCGCGGCGGTCGCGGTCGGCGGCGCCGAGGTGCTGTTGCTCGACGAGCCGACCCGGGGGATCGACGCGGCGGGGCGCGCCGCCCTCGAGGGATCCCTCGCGAAGCACACGGCGGCCGGTGGAGCCGCGGTGGTCGCCACGCACGACGTGGAGCTGGCCGCGCGCATCGCCAGCCGCGCGGTCGTGCTGGGGAACGGGGAGGTCGTCGCGGCCGGACCCGCGCGGGACGTGCTGTCGGGCTCGCTGTTCGCGCCGCAGGTCCTGCGGGTCGTCCCGCCCTTCCTCACCGTCGAGGAGGTCGCGGCCGCCGTCGACGAGGAGCGCGGCCGATGACGGTCCGGGCCGGCGCCGTCTACGCCGCGATGCTCGTCGTCGGGGCGGGGGCGTTCCTGTGGCCGTTCTTCGTGCCGTCGGACGTGCTGCCCGCATCCCCGCACGGGCTGGATGCCCCGCTCGTGGCAGCGGCGGTCGCGGGCCTGGTCGTGGTGGCGTTGGTCGTCGAGCTGCGCCAGGGACGGATGAACGGGGCGACGGTCGCCCTCCTCGGCGTGCTGTCGGCCAGTGCCGGCCTGCTCCGGTTCCTCGACCTCCCCGGCGGTGGCAGCGGCATCTTCTTCCTCGTCGTGCTGGCAGGTGCCGCGTTCGGGCCACGGTTCGGTCTCCTGCTCGGGTTGACGGCGATGGCCCTCTCGGCCGTGCTCACGGGCGGGGTCGGTCCCTGGCTGCCGTTCCAGATGCTCGCGCTGGGGTGGATGGGAGGCGGCGCGGGGATCCTCGGACGCCTCACCGGCCAGCTGCCGGCCTGGGCGGAGGTGTCCGTCCTCGCCGTCTACGGGTGGGTCTGGGGGTTCGTGTTCGGAGCCATCATGAACCTGTGGTTCTGGCCGTTCGCGGTGGACGCCGGCCCGCTGTCGTACCTCCCCGGCGCCTCGCTGATCGAGACGCTGTCGCGCTACCGGTCCTTCTACGTGGTCACGTCGCTGCCGTGGGACGCGGCCGGGGCGCTCACCAACGCGGTGCTGATCGCCCTGACCGGGCGTGCGTTGCTGCGCAGCATGCGTCGGTTCGCGGGGCGTCTGGAACCGGAGGTCGAGCTCGCCCCGCTCGAGGCTGGACGCGTCCCGTCGCCCGTGTAGGGTTGCGATCGCCACGCACGCGGTCGGGGAAGCCGGTCCAAGTCCGGCGCTGACCCGCAACCGTAGACCAGATCGGCTGAGAGCCGATCGGTGAGCCGGAACACCGCCCGCTTGCGTCGAGGCTCCACGTCGACCGTCGTGGACAGCGGTTGGGAGCCCGGGCGTCGGCAGCCTCCGCGGCTCGGACCGGCAACCCGGGCCGAGCAGGAGGCACATCATGAGATCACCGACGTCAACACGCACGCCCCGGGGCAGGCGGCTGCTGGCCGCCGCGCTCGGGATCATCACGGCCCTCGCGTTGGCCGTCCCCTCGTGGGGGCTGCCCGCAGCCGAGGTCGAGGCATCAACCAGCACCGGGGCCCACTGGGTCGCCCAGCAGGTCGCGGCGAACGGCGCCGTGACCAACGGGTTCTCCGGCGAGGTGGGCAACGCCGTCCAGGCCGCCCTTGCCCTCGCTGCCGCCGGCGAGGGTGGCGACGCCTTCGACCGTGCGCTGCGGTACGTCCGCGAGAACTACGACGGCTACGTCAATGACGGCACCGGTGACAACCCGGGAGCCCTGGGCTACGTCGCCTTGCTGGCCGATGCGGCGGGCGACGACCCGACGAGCTTCGGGACAGCCGGGAACGAGAGCGACCTCGTCCAGCGGATCCGGGACACGCGACAGACCACCGGCCCCGACGAGGGCCAGTACGGGACGGGCACGGTGTTCGACCGGGTCTTCAACCACTCCCTCGGGCTGCTCGGGCTCGCGACCGTCGGCGCGACTCCGCACCAGTCCGCGATGGACTGGTTGCGTGAACAGCAGTGCCCGGACGGCGGCTGGCCTTCGTACCGGTCAGAGGCGCAGCGCCAGGCCGGCACGTGCGAGCTCGCAGTGGACGACACGGATGCCGTGACGTCCACGACGCCGGACTCCAACAGCACCTCCCTGGCCGCGATGGCCCTCGTCGCACACGGCGTCGACTCAGCCCACGACACCACCAGTTGGTTTCGCACCCACCAGAACGACGACGGGGGTTGGGGGTTCTCACCGGCGTTCGGGGCGACGGACAGCAACTCGACCGCACTGGTGATCCAGGCGCTCGTCGCGATCGGCGCGCCACCGACGACCGGTCCCTGGTTGGACATCGACCAGGACTCCCCGCTCACGGCCCTTCGACAGCTCCAGCTCGGGTGCGAGGCCGAACCCGCGGAACGCGGCGCCTTCGCGTTCCAGCCAGACGATGACGGGAACCTTCAGCCGAACGGCGCTGCGACCTATGCAGCGGTGATCGGCATGCAGCGCGTGCCCTACCTCACACTGAGCTTCCCGGCCGAGTCCCGCACAGCCGTCCCTTCGACCAGTGAGCCGTCCTGCCCGGATCTCGCGGTCGAGCGAGACGGCGGCGAGGACCGCATCGCCACCTCGGTCGAGCTGGCGCTGGACACCTACCCGTCCGGAGCCGACACCGTCGTGATCGCCCGAGCGTTCGGGTACGCCGACGCGCTGGCTGGCGGTCCGCTGGCCGCGGACCTCGACGCCCCGATCCTGCTGTCCCACACCGACGAGCTGCCCCAGGAGGTCATCCTCGCGATCGATCAGCTCGGTGCGACCGACGCGGTGATGCTCGGGGAGACCGAGGCCCTGTCCGAGGCCGTTCGCGCCACCCTCGAGGACGACCTGGGGCTCAACGTCACGCGCGTCGGCGGAGACACGCGGTTCCACACCGCCGCGGACATCGCGCGCATCCTCGGTGGGGACGAGGTCTACGTCACCGAGGGCGTCGACCCGGACCCGAGCCGCGGATGGCCGGACGCCGTATCGGTCTCGCCGCTGGCGTCGTTCCAGCAGCGTCCGATCCTGCTGGTGAGCACGGAGACCCTGCCAGACGCCACCGCAGCCGTCCTCGACGGCCGCTCCGCCACGATCATCGGCGGTGAGGTGGCCGTGTCCGAGCAGGTAGAGGAGGCGATCGACGACGCGACCGGCAAAGCCGTGGCGCGGATCGCCGGCGAGGACCGCTACCGCACGTCACTGGCGGTCAGCCGGGTCGCGCGGGACGCCGGCATGGACCCGGCGACCTCGTGGGTGGCGACGGGTGAGAAGTTCCCCGACGCGCTCGCCGCCGGACCGGCGATCGCCGTGCGCGGTGGGGTGCTGATCCTGGTCGCCAGCTCGGGTGTCCCGAGCGCGACCGCCGACTACGTGCACGAGGTCAACCTCGTGCTCGATGGGTTCCACCTGGTGGGTGGCGAGGTCGTGATCCCGCCGGCGGTCGTGGATGGGCTCGTGGCGGAGGCACGCGGCAGCTAGAGCGCTGCCAGGCGGCGGATGGGCATCCTCGGGCCGTACCGGGGTGCCCGTTCGCCGCCGAGCTCCAGCAACCGGATGACCCGTCCGCGCTGCCCGCGGTGGGGCTCGAGCAGCTCCAGCATGCGGTCGTCGTCGCCGCGCGGCTCGTCCGCGAGGTTCCACGAGACCAGGTTCGGGAGGTGGAAGTCGGCGACCTCGACGGCGTCGGCGTCGCCCAGCGCGACCCGCGCCACGATGGCTGCCGTCCACGGGCCGACCCCGGGGAACGCCCTCAGGCGACGTTGCGCGTCGACCGACGGCATCGTCGCCGCTTCCTCGATCCGTGAGGCGCGGGCGCAGACGTTGCGGATCACGTCGGCGCGCCGGCGTTCGACCCCCATGGGGTGGTAGGCGAAGTAGGGCAGCTCAGCCAGGGTCGCGGCGGCTGGCGGCACGATGAGCTCGCGGGGCCCCGGGGCCGGCTCGCCGTAGCGACGGACGATCCCGTTCCAGGCCCGCTTCTGCTCGATGCCGGTCACCTTCTGTCCGAGGATCGTCGGGACGAGCAGCTCGAGCACGGCTGCCGAGGCGCCGATCCGCAGGCCGGGGTTGCGCCGGTGCAGGTCGCGGAGCAGGCCTGGCCCCGGGTCGAACGCCGCCGGGTCGTCGTGCAGCCCGATCAGGTCGTCGGCGGCCTCCAGGGCCCACGCCGCGCCGTCGCCCCAGGCCTCGACGTCGATGCGTCCGTCGCGAGCTTCCAGGTGGACCGTCGCGGGACCCTCCGGTGTGCGGGTCGCGCGCCAGACGTCACCGGGGGACAGGACGATCGTCGGGTCGTGGTGTCCGATACGCAACGGCCCCAGCGTCTGCTGGAGGTCGATCGGGGCGGAGGGTCGCAAGGTCCGGTGCACGAGCGGAGCTTGCCACGTGAGGGTCGCGCTGCCGACCACCCCACGTTCTACAGGTCGAGCTGCACGATCGGTCTGCGGTCCGACCGGCGCGTGACCTCCACGAACCCCGCGGCGACGAAGGTGCTGGCTGCGCCCGTGAACAGCTCGTCGGGGTGGACCTGCGCGTCCTGCGTGTCGACCGGGTAGGCCTGCACGGCCCTGGCCCCGCACGAGCGTGCGTGCTCCACGGCGCCCTCGAGGAGTGCTCGGACCAGGCCGTGGCCGCGGGCGTCGGGGGAGACGTACAGGCAGTTGAGCGACCAGACATCCCCGTCCGTCCCGACAGGGGGCCGGAGCGTGGGGGAGCGCAGGATCCGGCCGAACTCCGACACCGGGGCGACCGCGGCCCACCCCACCGGCTCACCGTCGAGGGAGGCGATCACGCCGGGGGCGGGCTCGCCATCGACGATGCGCGCACGGAACGCGTCGCGGTTCGCCGTGCCCCAGTTCCGGTCGTTCTCCCGGCCGGTCTGGCGCCAGAACATGCACCAGCACCCGTCGACCACTCGCCGTCCCGCGAACAGCCGCTCCAGTTCCTCGAAGCGGTCGGGCCCCAAGGGCTCGACCCGCACCCGGCCGGTCACCCGTGCCGCTCCCGGTAGGCACGGACCTTCGCGCGGTTCCCGCAGACCGCCATGTCGCACCAGCGCCCCGAGCGGTTCCTCGAGCTGTCGTAGAAAGCCCACCGGCAACCGTCGTTGCGGCAGGCCTTCAGCCGCTGCCAGGTGCCGTCGTGCATCGCGTGGAACACGATCGCCAGGAGGATCGCGACGGCCCGGTCGATCCCCGTGCCGACCGGCGCGAGCGCAGCGTGCCCGGTGTCACCGAAGGCGACGGCGAGCGGCGCCCGGCGGGACTCGGCTTCGAGGAGCTCCAACGCGTCGGCGGCCGGGTCGGCTTCATCGTGGTTGGCATGCAGGAGCTCGCGTAACGCCTCGCGCAACGCGACGGCCCGGTCGAGGTCCGCGCGGTCCGTGACCCGCTGTCCGTCCCCGACGAGTCCGTGCTCGCGCAGCCACCGGTCGAGGGCCGGGGGATCGGCCAAACGCTCCTCGGCGGGCTCGTCCCAGTTGTAGGTGACCGTGTTCACGAAGGCCTCGACCACGGCGAGGTCACCGGGCGCATCGGCACCTTCGGCCTGGTGGCCGAGGTCCTCCACCGCGTTCCCACCCATCGGGGTCCTCTCGTCGGATGGATACCAGTGTAACTCTTGACAAGCGTACGGTAGTTACGTAACCTCCGTCAAGTGAACGGTGGTTATCAGCCGCCGATCGAGCAGGAGGGACCGCGATGCACCCCATCGTCTCGGAACAGATCGCCCGCGAACGGTTGCAGGAGCTGCACCGCGAGGCCGCCATCGCCCGCAGGATCGCTGCTGTTCGCAACACCCCGGGCCCGCGGCTCGCGTTAGCGGCCGCCGCTCTGCGTCTCGCCCGGGCGCTGGACCGCGACGGTCGCGTGGTCCCTGCCGTCGTCACCCGTTGAGAGGAGCCGTCATGTTCACCACCTTCTGCCCCCGGCACGACGCCCGCGTCCTGATCTGGCCGTCGGGTATCGACGCGATCGTCAACCACGAGCGCGGCATCGACGTGCACTTCCACTGCACGTGCGGCTACCGCGGGATGTGCCGTACCGGCCGGAAGTCCACCGAGCAGGTCGAGTCGGCGACGCGTCACGCGTAGGTTCGAACCACGCGACGTGAGGACCCGGACCATGGCGACGACGCTCACCGACGGCAACGCAGGGACCGTCACCCTCGACGACCTCCGGGTCCGACGCATGGGTTTCGGTGCCATGCGCATCACCGGGGACGGCGTCTGGGGCGAGCCCGACGACCCGGCGGAGTGCCGACGGGTGCTGGAACGGGTCGTCGAGCTGGGCGTGAACCTGATCGATACCGCCGACTCCTACGGCCCCGAGGTCAGCGAGCGGATGATCGCCGAAGTCCTCCAGCCGTACCCGGACGACCTCGTGATCGCGACCAAGGGTGGCCTCGAGCGGACCGGACCCGGACAGTGGCCACGCAACGGGCGCCCGGACCACCTCCGGGAAGCCTGTGAGGGCAGCCTCAAGCGCCTCGGCGTGGACCGGATCGATCTCTACCAGCTGCACGCACCCGACGGTGACGTGCCGTACGAGGAGTCGATCGGGGCGCTGAAGGAGCTCCAGGACGCCGGGAAGATCCGGCACGTCGGGGTCTCCAACGTGCAGCCCCACCACCTCGAGACCGCACGGTCCATCGTGGATGTCGTCTCGGTGCAGAACCGTTTCAACCTGACCGACCGAGGCAGCGAGCAGGTCCTCGACATCTGCACCGACGAGGGCATCGCGTTCATCCCGTGGTTCCCGCTGGCGACCGGGGACCTCGCGGAAGGGGAGGAAGCGCCCCTGCAGGAGGTCGCCGACGCGCACGACGCGACCCCGGCGCAGGTCGCCCTGGCGTGGCTACTGCACCGCTCCCCGGTGATGCTCCCGATCCCGGGAACGTCGTCGGTCGACCACCTCGAGGAGAACGTCGCCGCAGCCGCCATCGAGCTCTCCGACGACGAGGTGGCCGCGCTCGACGCCGTGCGCTGACGCGTGGCGACGACCTTCTCGCAGCGCGTGACCGAGGCCGTCGCCGCGCTCGACGAGGGCGAGGTCGTGTCGTACGGCGAGGTCGCCGCCCAGGTGGGCTCCCCAGGTGCCGCCCGGGCCGTCGGCAACGTCCTGGCCCGCAGCGACGGGCTGCCGTGGTGGCGGGTCGTCGCCTCGGACGGCCGCCTCGCGCCCGGCAAGGAGCAACGTCAGGCGCAGCGGCTGCGGACGGAGGGTGTCGAGGTCGCCGACGGGCGGGTCGTCCCCTCGGGGCGTGCTGACTAGGGTCCGGCGGGAGTCACCGTCCGTTTTCGCCCCGAGCCAGGAGCGCTCGTGAAGGTCGCCTACGTCTTCGCCACGTCCGGCAACACCGCCCACTACAAGCTCGGGCAGATGATCCTCCCGCAGCTCGAATCGGGCGATCACGGGGTAGAGGTCGTCGGGATGATGTTCTTCGACGACAACAACTACATCCTCCGCGAGGGCGACCCGCTCGGTGAGCGGCTCGCGAAGGTCGCCGAGGAGCAGAACATCTTGCTCATGATGTGCGACAACTGCGCGATCCAGCGCGGGCTCGCCGAGGGCGAGACCCACCCCGGGAAGGCCAAGACGAAGGGCACCGTCGCGGGTGTGGAGGTGGGGTGCTTCCCCGACCTCTACCGGGCGTTGGCGGGCAACCCGCCGGACCACGTCATCACGCTCTGATCCGAGCGGGAGCCGCTGCGCCTTCTACGGGTTGACCAACCCGTCGTGTGGCTCCGCTCAACAGAACCACGGCTCGGTGAGTCGTGGCCTCCCCTCGGTCGAACCGGCCGGGACCGGATCACGGGCGGGGCGGTCGGCGGCCTCGCGGGCGAGGGCGTTGAGGTCCAGGAAGGTCTCCAACGGTGACGCGTCCTCGGCCGTCCGCGCCTCGACCAGCGCCGCGAGCTCGCGTTGGAGCTCGTCGGCACGGGGATCGGCCGCCTCCCAGGTGTAGGTCAGGCGGTCCGCGTCGTACGGGCCGAGGTAGCGCTGCAGGTCGGGGTGCTCGAGCAGCAGTGATCCCTCGGGGAGCAGCAGGCGGATCGTGTACTGGACCGGGTCAACGTTGCCGATCAGGTCGTGCTCGATCACGAAGTCCAGGATGTCGACCACGTCGTCGGGTGTCGTCCATGGCGTGAACGGGAGCCAGGTGGGGCGTACGTCGATCCCGTGCTGCCGGAGGAGCTCGACCACCGCATCCTCCTGGGCGACCGTGTGGCCCTTGTCGAGACGCTGCAGGACGCGCTCGTCGCGGCTCTCGAACGCGGACACCACGAACACGCATCCTGACCCGGCGAGGACCGGCAGGAGATCGGCGTGATCCAGGATGTGGTCGACCTTGGTCGTGCAGTCGAAGGTCAGGTCGGGCCAACGGTCGTGCATCTCCTGGACGATCCGCAGCGAGTGCGTCGGACCGTTGAGGAAGTCCGGGTCCCCGAACGTGATGTGCTGGGCCCCAATCTCCACGAGCTGCGCGACGTCGTCGAGCACGAGCTCACGGTCGACCGCCCGGAAGCGTCCCCCGTACACGGTGGGGACCGGGCAGTGGCGGCACTCGAGCAGGCACCCGTGGGTCGCCTCGACGTAACCGACGAGGCGCTCCTCGTCGTGCCGCCGCAGGTGCGCGTAGCGCTCGAGCGGGGGCAACAGGTCCCGCGCCGGCAGGCTCGCCGCGCCCCGGTCGAGCAGCACCTCCGGACCTCCTGCGGCTGGACCGCCGGCGTCGAGGCGGTCGACCCAGGCCACCAGCGCGTGCTGGTACTCGCCCGCGATGATCCGGTCGGCGAGCCGACCTACGGTGAGGTCCCGACTGACCGGGGCGTACAGGCCGTAGAAGCACACCGGGAGCTGCGGTTCGGCCTCCTTCACCTGCTCGGCGCGGCGCATCGCGAGCCGCATCGCCGTGTGCATCGGAACCGAGAACGCCACCGCCTGCGCCCAACCGACCAGCTGTTCGTCCCAGGGGTCGACCGACGTGTCCAGGCAACGGACGTCGTGCCCGGCCGACCGCAGTGCAGCGGCCGGCGAGGCCACGTGCAGCGGCTGGTGGCCGAGCTCGTAGGTCGAGACGATGAGGACGCGCATCACGGTCAGGCTAACGGCCGTCGCGTGGTCGTCCGCGCCCGGACCGGGTTCAGCGGCGCGGGCGGACGTCCGTCAGGGTCCGTTCGATCCGTTCGACGTAGCGGGTCGATCCCATCGGGGTATCGACCATCGTGTCGGTGTGGTAGGTGCCGTGGAGCTCGAGGCCCGACCACCGGTCGTACCAGACCTCAGCTTGCCGGGTGCCGCGCGTGTCGCCGTCCATCGTGTTGTGGATGCGGACGTGCACCGCCTCGACCGGGGTGCCCCCCACATCCCTGGTGTCGAAGCCCAGGAT
Source organism: Actinomycetota bacterium (assembly GCA_019347855.1). The sequence continues at coordinate 30,146 of JAHWKO010000003.1, read as the reverse complement.
CTCGACGACCGTGCGCATCGAGCCACCGTCCGAGTGGCACTCCCAGCTCCACTGGGTGCCGGGTTCGGAGGGGACCTCGGCGATGGTCGCGTCCTCGCCGCACACGTACTCGTGGCGGATACCCCGCTCGAAGAACTCGTGGTAGAGCGTGATGGTCCGCATCCTCGCGCGGTGGTTGTCCCGACAGATGTCGAACTCCTCCCACCGCTCCCGCAGCGGTTCCCAGCGCGCCGTGTAGCCGCAGTCGTCGTGCCGCACGGTGATGGTGGTCCGGTCCGGGTACTCGTGGCGAGCGCCACCGAGCGCCTCGATGGACTCGCTCCCGTCGGTCGCGTACGTGTAGACGCCCTCCTCCGGGACCGTGAGCGTGGGTTGCGGGTCCGGCGACCGGGATCCGGAGGGTTGGGTTGGCGGGGCCGCGACCTCCTCGTGCACGGTGGGCCTGAGCGGGGTCGCCGGCGCTTCCGAGGGATCCGGTTGGGTCGATGGTCTGGAGCCTGGGGGATCGGCCGCCACGTCCGTGTCCGGGGTCGGCACGGTGCTCCCGGTGCTCGGCGACGGCGCCCCGGCGATCAGAGAGGGAGGCGGCGTGCCGAGGTCGGCCCGGAACGCCTCGACGGCATCATCGACGGTGACGGCCGTCTGACGTCGGACCACCACGGTGGCGGTCGCGAGCGTCAGCACGAGCACCGCCAGCACGAGCGTCACGACCGTGAGGCGTCCGTGACGTGCCATCCCATCCTCCCCTGACGAGGTCTTTCAGACGCTACGGAGCGGCCAGCCGTCCGTCGTCGGTCGACGGGTGGAACCTGCGCGTCCCACCAGGGTCGGATGGCCGTGTGGTGGCTTCTCGACGTCCATACTCGGGGTATGGACCGAACCTTCACCCCGACCGAGGCCAACGACATGCTGCCTGAGGCGCGCGAGCGCCTCGAGCGGGTCGTCGGCATGACCCGCGAGTTGCACGAGCTCGCACGGGCGGTGAACGCGGGGGAGTCCGCCCAGGGCGGGGTGCCCGAGGCCAAGGCGCTCGAGGCCCGGATCGATGAGGCGCTGGGTTGGTTCCGCGACGAGGGGATCCAGGTGAAGGGCATCGCCCCGGCCCTCCTCGACTTCCCCGCCGAGATCGACGGCGAGACGGTCCTGCTCTGCTGGCGCGAGGGCGAGGACGAGATCACGACCTACCACCCCCTCGAGACCGGCTACATCGGCCGCCAACCCCTCCCGCACCCCTAACCCTCGCCGCACGCAGCTTGTGAACCGGGAGCGCCACATGCGGCGTTGCGCGTTCACAAGCCCGATCGTGCGGACCGTTCACCCCGGCCTGTGAACCGGGAGCGCCACATGTGGCGCTCCGCGTTCACAGGCGGAGGTATCCGCGGGAAGGGGCACGGGTGGTGCTTGCGCCGAGCGCGGTGGGACGCCGTGCTGCACTGGCGGCACTCAGGCTGTGCGGTCCTGCGCCTCGAACGCCGAGGTGAGCCCCCGGATCGCGTACACCAGGGCGATCCCGACGATCAGGTAGATGACCAGCGCGATCGTGGCCGTCTGCCAGTGCGCCTGGTCCGTGAACATGGTGGCTGCGGCCCGGGGGATCGCGAGGTCCGCGGCCTCCCGCACGTAGTCCACGATGACGTTGTCCTCGCGAGCGCCGAGCAGCCGGAAGAGGACATCGAGCAGGATGGAGACGGCCGGGATCGCCACGATCGTGGCGGCCGTGTGCTCGATGACCTCGCTGACCTTCATGCGCCCCAACCCTACGCGGGATCCACGGCCTCGATCGCTCGGACCTCGTACCGCGGCGGGCAGGCCGGCCCGTCGGCGTGGCACGTGAGCAGATGTCCCTCGGGGTCCGGTCTGACGGTGACGGTCACGGAGAGCCGGGTACTGCGCGGCATCCGGAAGTCCACCCGGTGGACACCGTCATCGACCTTCCGCCGGGCGACCGGGACCACGTCGTCGATGCCGTCGTAGCCATACTGGGCACGCAGGAAGTGCTCGGCGGCCTGGAGGAGGAAGGGGTAGCAGGACCGTCCCCGGAACCGCTCGAGGTCCAGGCGGCCCCCCTCGTGGAGCTCGGCGAGCTGCGCCGCGTCGTCCGGCCCGACCCGTCCGTAGTACAGCCCCTCGGGCAGGATCAGGACGTTGCCGGCGAACCGGTCGCCGCCGATGTGCGAGCACTCCCACGCGTGGTCGGGGCGGGCCGCGTCCATCGCGGCAGCCACGGGCCGCCCGAACTCGGCGCAGCACACGTCGTGCGAGCCGTTCGTGCACGTGAGGTAGACGGGGTGGTCGACGCGGTCGCCACCCACACGCCGACCTACGGAGAGGTCCGACAGGTCGAGGTCGAGCAGGTCGCCCGGCCGGTCCAACTCGAACGACTCGATCCAGGTGTTCGGCGGGCCGGTGTGGGCCACGTAGATCCTGCGAACGTCCGGATCGGCATCGCGACCGCGGTGGCGACGCATCAGGATCACCCGCGCCCGGAGGTCCCGCGCTCGCGCTTGCAGCTCCTCGCCGGCGACATCCGGCAGCCGGCTCTCCAGGAGCGCGTCGCGGCCCCACGGTCCGGGCTGCTCGATGACGATCCACCGCGCGACGGTGGACGCGGTCGCGTACAGCGGCTCGTCGCGCGCGAGCGACGCCCGCGCGCAGCTGAAGCGTTCGCTCATGCGTCGGGGCGGGCGACGAGCAGGCCCTCGCGGACCAGGCGCCGCGCCAGGACCGACCGGCTGTGTGGATCGAGTTCGTCGAGGTCGCCCACCGTCAGCCGGTCAGCAGCGAGGATCCGCCCCAGGACGGGAGCGAGCGCGGCGGGGAAGCGCACCGTCCGATCGCCGAGGTGGAGGACGGCGCGGTCGTCCTCGCGCTCGAGACGGGCGACCGTGCCGGGGCGCCGCTCGAGCACCGTGTCCTCGCCGATGTGGTCCAGCTCGAGGACCTGTCGCAGCTGCCCGTCCAGCAGCGGTCGGCGGCTCGAGGTGAACCGTCGGGCGGCGCGGCGTGCGACGCGGCCGGCGTCCACGGACTCCACCCACGCGGCCGCCTGCTTCAGGCGCGTCGCGACCTCCGCCGCGAACGCATCCGGGTCATGCGCGTAGCCCACCGGGAGTGCCTCGCGGAACGCCACCTCGTCCGCCGCGAGCTCGACGACGTCACGGAGGACGTCGTGCCACGTGGTCGCCCGGATCCCGATCGTGATGTGCAGGCTGGGTTCGTCGAGGGTCTCCGCGGCGTGGGGGGTGCCGCGAGGGACGTAGAGGGCGTCGCCCGGCTCGAGCTCGACGTCGAGCAGGGGTGAGCCCGCCTCGTGCTCATCGGAGGACCAGCGCTGCGACGACAGCGGGTCCCGGACCGCCGGCTCGTGGACGACCCAGTGCTTGCGCCCGTAGGTCTGGAGGGCGAACACGTCGTGGGTGTCGTGGTGGACGTCGAGGCCAGCCGAGCCGGGCGGCGTCAGGTAGGCGTTGGCCTGGACCGGCTGGGTGAGCCGCAGCTCGAGGTCGCGGCAGAACCGGCTGAGCGGTTCGTGGTACCGGTGCAACCCCTGCATGACGAGGGTCGCGCCCTCCTCGACGTGGCGCAGCACGCGGCCGACATCGGGGAGGTCGCGCAGACGCTGCCCGCCGAGGGTGCCGCCGCGCGTGTAGCTCCCGCGCGGCAACACCGACCCATCCCGGACGAGCCGGAACGCCGGGGCGCGCGGCGAGGTGGTCGTGAGCAGTCGGTCGACGTCATCGATCGACAACAGGTCGTCGAACGCACCGTCCCCGGCGTGGTGCAGGTGCGGACGCCGCGAGTAGGCGTCCTCCAGGAACGAAGCGGCGTCTCCGACGCACCGGCCGAGCGCGCCCCCCTCGGGGCGTGCCTCGGGAGCGGTCAAGGTCAGGCGTCCTCGCCATCCGCGTCGGCACCGTCGGCCGCGTCGCCGTCGGCGGCATCGAGCGCGTCGCCGTCGGACGCGTCGCCGTCCGTCGCGTCGGCTGCGTCGCCGTCGGTCCCGTCGGCGTCCTGAGTGTCGGGGTCCTGCGCGGTGGTGTCGGCCTGCGCGCCGGTGAAGGTGGTGTCGATGTCCTTCTCGTCCACGGAGAGGGTGCTCAAGATGGGCTCCTCGGGTCTTCGGATGGGTTCGGCTCCACTGTAGCCACACCCCGGCGGGGTCCTCCACGGGACTAGGGTGGCCGCTCGACGCACCGACGCCGACGTGCTGACGGAGGTCACGGTGGCCGAACCGCACGTGCTCGCCATCGTCCTCGCCGGGGGAGAGGGGCGTCGGCTCGCGCCGCTCACCGCGGACCGCGCCAAACCGGGGGTGCCGTTCGGTGGCGTCTACCGGCTGATCGACTTCGTGCTGTCGAACCTGGTGAACGGCGGCTACCTGCGCATCGTCGTGCTCACCCAGTACAAGAGCCACAGCCTCGACCGGCACCTCTCGCAGACCTGGCGGCTGTCCCCGCTGCTCGGCAACTACGTGACGCCGGTCCCGGCTCAGATGCGCCGTGGCCCCCGGTGGTTCTCCGGGTCGGCGGACGCCATCTACCAGAACCTCAACCTGATCCACGACGAGCGCCCCGACCTCTGCCTGGTCTTCGGCGCCGACCACATCTACCGGATGGATCCGCGCCAGATGGTCTCCCAGCACCTGGAGACCGGCGCGGCGGTGACGGTGGCGGGCATCCGAGTTCCGCGGGAGGAGGCTCACCGCTACGGGGTGATCGAGGTGGAGGAGAGCGGGACCGGCATCGTCGCGTTCCACGAGAAGCCGCGCGATGCGCCTGAGGTGCCCGGGTCCCCCGGTGAGGTGCTCGCGTCGATGGGGAACTACGTCTTCTCCACCGGGGCTCTCATCGACTACGTCACGCGTGACGCCCAGCGCGAGGACAGCGACCACGACATGGGCGGCGACATCGTCACGGCGATCGTCGGGGACGGCGACGCCCACGTGTACGACTTCGGTGCCAACCACGTGCCCGGCGCGACCGACCGCGATCGGGCGTACTGGCGCGACGTCGGGACCCTGGACTCGTACTACGAGGCGCACATGGACCTGGTGTCGGTCTTCCCCGTGTTCAACCTCTACAACCGGTCCTGGCCGATCCACACGTGGACGGGGTCGCTTCCGCCGGCGAAGTTCGTGTTCGAGGAGGACGGACGCCAGGGCGTGGCGCTGAACTCGATGGTCAGCGGCGGCGTGATCGTGTCGGGCGCGACGATCCGGCGCTCGGTGATCTCGCCGGGCGTGTTCGTGCACTCGTACGCGGCCGTCGAGGACTCCGTGATCCTCCACGACGTCGAGATCGGGCGGCACGCGGTGGTGCGCAACGCGATCATCGACAAGAACGTGGTGGTGCCGGACGGGGCGCGGATCGGCGTCGACCACGACCGTGACCGGGAGCGTTACACGGTCTCGGACGGCGGGGTCGTGGTGATCGGCAAGGGCGCGCCGGTGTCCGAGCCCGAGGACGCGACGCTGTGGTGAGGGTCGGCCTGCTCACCCGGGAGTACCCGCCCGAGGTGTACGGCGGCGCGGGTGTGCACGTGGAGCACCTCGCCGCGGCGTTGACCCGGCACGTCGAGGTGGAGGTGAGCTGCTTCGGCGCCCCGCGCGAGGATCCGCTCGTGGCCGGGTCCTACGGTTCGGATCCGGCCCTGGATGGCGGCGCGCCGGAGCTCGCGGCGCTGCGTGCCGTGTCCACCGACCTGCGGATCGCGGCCGACCTCGGTGAGGTGGACCTGCTCCACAGCCACACCTGGTACGCGAACCTCGCGGGCCACCTCGGGGCGCTGTTGCGCGGTCGACCCCACGTGATGACCACCCACAGTCTCGAGCCGATGCGGCCGTGGAAGCGCGAGCAGCTGGGCGGTGGCTACGAGGTGTCGTCCTTCTGCGAGCGCACCGCGATCGAGGCCGCGCACGCCGTGATCGCCGTGTCCGAGGGCATGGCCGCCGACATCCGGCGTTGCTATCCGGAGGTGGACCCGGAGCGCATCCACGTGATCCACAACGGCATCGATCCGGACGTGTACCGGCCGGTCGACGATCCGGACGTGCTGGACCGGTACGGCATCGCGCCGGACCGTCCCGCCGTGGTGTTCCTCGGCCGGATCACCCGCCAGAAGGGCGTGACCCACCTCCTGGACGCGGCCGCGGGGTTCCCCCGGGACGTCCAGGTGGTGCTGCTGGCTGGGGCGCCGGATACGCCAGGGATCGCGCAGGAGGTCCGGTCGAAGGTGGAGCGGCTGCGGACCGAACGCCCAGGGCACGGGGTCGTGTGGATCGAGGACATGCTGCCGAGGCGCGAGGTCGTCGCGATCCTGTCGCACGCCACGGTGTTCGTGTGCCCCTCCGTCTACGAGCCGTTCGGGTTGGTGAACCTCGAGGCCATGGCTTGCGGCACCGCGGTCGTCGCGTCGGCCGTCGGCGGCATCCCGGAGATCGTGGTGGACGGCGAGACGGGTCGACTGGTGCCGGTGGAACGTGTGGGGGAGGGCGGCTGGTTCGGTGATGAGGACGACCTCGGCCCGGACGATCCCCATGCGTTCGCCCATGACCTCGCTGACGCCGTCCGCGATCTCGTGGATGACCCCGAGCGGGCTGCCCGGATGGGGGAGCGCGGCCGAGAGCGTGTGCTGGAACGTTTCACGTGGACGGCCGTGGCGGAGCGGACCGCGGAGCTCTACGGCTCGCTGGTGTGAGGCTCCGCTCGGAGCTCCCGGCGTGAGGTCAGCCACGCGCCCACCAGGACCAGCGCGGTCCCTCCGAGCGCCAGCGGGTGGACCTCCTCCCCGAGCAGCGCGATGCCGAGGATGATCGCCACGACCGGCACGAAGTAGATCGCCACCGCGCCCCGCGATGCCCCGGCGCGCCCGACCAGGTTGGTCATCGCCACGAACGCGAGTCCCGTCGACAGCACGCCCAGCGGGACCATCGCCAGCGCCGGCCCCCACTCGAAGGTCGAGGTGCGCAGCCCCCACAGCCCGAACGGGGCGACCAGCGCGAGCGCGACGAGCTGCGCCCGGATCAGGACCGGGAGGCTTCCGTAGCGCTGCTGGAGCGGCACCGCCACGTTGGTCGCGACCCCGTAGCAGGCGACGGCCAGCACCAGCAGCCCGGCTCCCAGAGCGGATGCGTCCAGGTCCCGGGCGTTGGGCAGGGTGATCGCGACGACCCCCAGGAAGCCCACGATCAGTCCGGCCAGCTGCTTCGATCGGGGAAGTGTCCGCAGCAGGATGATCGACACCAGCGCGGTGAACAGGGGCACGGCGCCGTTGATCATCCCGGCCACGGCTGAGCTCACCCACTGCTGGGCGATCGGGAACAGCAGCAGCGGGAGCGCCATCCACACCACCGAGAGGATCACGACCCGCGGCCAGTCCTCGCGGTCGATCGGCTCCCGGGCCTTCGGGACGACCGCCAGCGACAGCGCCCCGAGGCCGATCCGCGCCAGCGTGATCACCGTCGGCGAGAACGCCTCGAGGCCGATCTCCATCCAGAGGAACGACGAGCCCCAGATCAGCGCGACCCCGGAGAGCAGGCCCCACTCCACGCTGCCGAAGGCCTCGGGGCGGCTGCCGTGGGCGGTCTCGACGAGCCGCCTCCCGGACGGCCGGTCGTGCGTCGTCTCGCTCACTCGTTCGCCGCCGTCGCGTCGCTCACGGCTCGATCCGGACATCCAGCCTGGCTGCTGCCTCGCGCAGCGACCGCTCGACGTCCTCGGGGGTCTCCCCCCGAGCGAACAGGAACCCGAGGTACCGGTCCCCTTCCGGCAGCGGCTCGATCTCGCTGCCGGGTGCGACGGTGATCTGGGAGCCGACGATGCCGACGACGGCCCCGGCCTCGTCCCGGCCGTCGACCCCCTGCAGCGTTCCCGCCTGCGGGATCGGCAGCATCATCACCCCCGACGCGGCCGGCTCGCGCTTCAGATCGGTCAGCGTGCGTCCCAACGCGTGCAGCAGAAGGATCTCCTCGAGGGTCACCCCCAGCCCGAACCGCAGCGCCCGCGAGCACAGCCCTCCGATGGAGCGTGCCGCGAGTTCGAGGAACACGACCTCGCCGTCGGGGCGCACCCGCGCCTCGGCGTGGATCGGCCCCTCGCGCAGCCCGATCGCGGTCGCAGCATCCGCGGTGACCTCGACGATCCGCTGCTGCACCTCGCCCGTCAGGCGGGAGGGGGTGACGTAGAGCGTCTCCTCGAAGTAGGGGCCCTCGAGCGGGTCGGGCTTGTCGAAGATCGCCAGCACGTCGAGCACGCCGCCCCGGAGGAGCCCCTCGACCGCGACCTCCCGCCCCGGGACGTAGGCCTCGACCAGGAGCGGTCCCTCGGGATCGCCGTCGGAGCAAGAGAGGATGTGCCGGATCCGGTCCGCCGCCTCGATCGCCTCGTCCGCCGTGTCCGCCCGGATCACGCCGCGGCTCGCCGACAGCGAGACGGGTTTCACCACGCAGGGCAGCTCCACCGCCTCGGCGAGCGCCCCGACGTCGTCGCCGGGACGGGCGACCCGGAACGCCGGTTGCGAGACGTGCCCGTCGAGCCGGTCCCGCAGCGTCGCCTTGTCGCGGGTGGCGGCCACCGCTTCCGGGGGGTTGTGGGGCATGCCGAGCCGCCCGGCTGCCGTCGCCGCCGGGAGCACGCCCCGGTCGTCGACCGCGACGATCGCATCCAGCCCGACCCGTTCGGCGTGGGCCACGATCTGCTTCGCGGCGAGGTCGGGGTCGTCGAGGTCGAGCACGACCGCGCGGTCGCCCATGGTGTCGCTCATCGTCTGGCGCTGGTCGGAGGCCACGATGATCTCGGCACCGACGGAACGGGCCGCATCCAGGAAGTCCGTGGCCCGGTAGGTCGAGGAGGGCAGGATGAGGAGGATCCGGGACACACCGGTACGGTACAAGGTGCGTCCGCAACCGTTCTCCGAGGGTGGTCTCACATGACCGACGAACCGATCGTGCAGATGACCCCGAACGCCCGGGACAAGGTGCGTCGGATCTTCGAGCAGAACGATGATCCGTCCTCCCTGGCGGTCTGGGTCTCGATCACCGGCATCAAGGCCGGTCAGTACACGCACGAGCTGCGCCTGGCCCCGCTCTCCGAGGTCGGGGACGACCACGTGGTCCAGCACCACGACGACGTCCCGGTGGTGTTCCCCGAGGGCTCGGCGGGCGACCTGCGGGGCGCAACGATCACCCTCGAGGGTGACCCGACCTACGGTGCCGTCGTCGTTTCGAACCCGAACACGCCGGCGAGCCCGCAGATCGCCGAGTCGCAGGGCGCGGACCTGTCAGGTCCCGTCGCACAGCGTGTCGCCCAGGTGCTCGACGCGGTCGTGAACCCGTCGATCGCCTCGCACGGCGGGCGCGCCGAGCTCGTGCGCGTCGAGGGCGACACGGCGTTCGTCCGCATGATGGGCGGATGCCAGGGCTGCGGCCTCGCGAAGGTCACCCTGAGCCAGGGGATCGAGGTCGCCATCACCGACGCGGTGCCCGAGATCAACCAGGTCGAGGACGTCACCGACCACGAGGCTGGCTCGGACCCCTACTTCGAGAGCTCCAAGAAGTAACCCCAAGGTCGAGTGGTTCGGTAGGTCACTCCGTGGAGGCGGCCTGCTCGTCGCGGTACCGCTCGACGTCGGAGGGCGTGGCGATGCCGGTCGCGACCTTGACCGCCATCAGCAGCCTCGGATCGATCTGGCCGTCCATCGCATCGCCTCCTCGTGTGCAACGAGTGTCGGCCACACCGGACGCCAGGTCGACAACCGACCGTGGGAACGTAGGGAACCCCCGGTCAGGTGTCCTTCTGCTTCATGATGACGTCCACCGACAGGGCCGCCGCGAGCGCCAGGCTACGGAGCGGTTCGGTCGTGCTGCCGAGGTCCACCACGTAGGTGTCGGCGTCGGTGAACGCCTCGGTGACGAGGCCGCGCCACCGCTTCGTGACGCGCGCGACCTCCTGTCCGGCGGCGTCCACGATCGAGAAGTCCTTCGCGCGCCAGTTCTCGGCGCGGACCTCGCCCAGCTCCTGGCCGTCGGTGCTGGTGAGGCTGAACCGGGCCTTGCCCAGTCGGAGCTGCTTGGTGATCGACCCGACCGCGGTGCCGTCGTCGCGGCTGACCTCGACCCGCCACCGGAACCACGGCTTGCGCAGCCGCAGGACCGTGTCGTCGGAGGCGCCCCGCACCGCGAGCGTCGTCGGCAGCATCACGTCGAGGTCGCTGAAGAGCCGGACGAGGAACTGCAGCGGGCTCTGCTCGACCTGCTCGATCGCCCCGATCCGGCGCCCGTCGGTGCTGAACAGCCCGTACTGGTTGCGCATCTCGAAGAACTTGCGCACCTGCTCGACGACGATCTGCTGCTGTTCGAGGAGCTCACCCGCCACGTCACGTCCCGTCCATCCGACTGCGGGGAAGGTAGCGACTGGACGGTCGGACACGGTGTGGGCGGGGGTGGCCGCGGTACCTCCGGGACACTCGAGGGGACCGTGCACGTCGTCCGTCGACGGAGGACCCCATGGAGACCCGCCCCGCTGCCGTGATCGGCGGAAACCGGATCCCGTTCGCCCGGGCGAACCGGGACTACCAGTCCGCGAGCAACCAGGACATGCTCACGGCGACGCTCGACGGGCTCGTGGCCCGGTTCGGGCTCCAGGACGAGCGTCTGGGGGAGGTCGTCGGCGGGGCGGTGCTGAAGCACTCGCGCGACTGGAACCTCGTCCGCGAGTGCGTGCTGGGCAGCCGCCTGTCCGCCGAGACGCCGGCCCACGACCTCCAGAAGGCGTGCGACACGAGCCTGGAGGCCACCCTCTCGATCGCACAGAAGATCAACGCCGGACAGATCGATGTCGGGATCGCCTGCGGGTCCGACACCGTGAGCGACGCCCCGCTCGCGCTGAACGACGACCTGCGCCGGATCCTGATGGACGCACGGACCGCCGAGGACCCGACCGAGTACGTCAAGCTCCTCGGCCGGCTGCGTCCGAGCCAGGTCGTCCCCGAGATCCCCCGCAACGAGGAGCCCCGCACGGGCAAGTCGATGGGGGAGCACGCCGCGATCACCGCCGAGAAGTGGGAGGTCGGCCGTGAGGAGCAGGACGAGCTCGCCGTCGCGAGCCACCGCAACCTCGCGGCCGCCTACGACCGCGGGTTCATGGACGACCTCGTCACCCCGTACCTCGGGCTGCAGCGGGACGGCAACCTGCGCCCCGACGCCGACATGGAGTCGCTCGCGAAGCTCCCGACGGTGTTCGGCAAGGGCGACGGCGCCACGATGACGCCGGGGAACTCCACCCCGCTCACCGACGGTGCCGCCAGCGTGCTGCTGGCGACCGACGAGTGGGCGGAAGAGCGCGACCTGCCGGTCCTGGCCCACGTGATCGCCGCGGAGTCCGCCGCGGTCGACTACGTGCACGGCGACGACGGGCTGTTGATGGCCCCGGCCTACGCGGTCCCGCGGCTGCTGGACCGGGTCGGCCTCGGGCTGGACGACTTCGACATCTACGAGATCCACGAGGCGTTCGCCTCGACCGTGATCGCCACGCTGAAGGCGTGGGAGGACCCGGGCTACTGCAAGGAGAAGCTCGGGCTGGACGGACCGCTCGGGTCGATCGACCGCGACGAGCTGAACCCGAACGGGTCGTCGATCGCGACCGGGCACCCGTTCGCCGCGACCGGGGCGCGCATCGTCGCGACCGCCGCCAAGGAGCTCGCCGAGCGCGGCTCCGGCCGGGCGCTCATCTCGATCTGCGCCGCCGGCGGCAACGGCCTCGTCGCGATCCTCGAGAGGTAAGGAGACCACCGTGTCGGACCGCTACCAGCAGCTCGTCAACTCGCCGCTGGGCAAGCAGCTGGCGGAGTCCCTCGGCCTGCCGCGCCCCGTGGCGCTACGGCGCTACGAGCCGGGTGACCCGGTGCTCCACGGTCCGGCCGTGGTCGCCGGCGCGGGCGACGCCCCGCTCCTGGATCCGACGTTGAAGGTCCTGCAGTCGGTGGACGCCTCGGTGGTGACCGAGGTGCCCGAGGACCCCCGGTCGAAGTACGCGGCCCTGATCTTCGACGCCAGCGCTATCGGCCGCACCGAGGACCTCCGCGAGGCCTGGGCGTTCTTCAACCGGCTGGTCCGGCACATGGATCGATCGGCGCGCCTCGTGGTGCTCGGGCGTCCCCCGTCGGACGGTGACGATCCGCACGCGGCCGCCGCCCAGCGGGCGCTCGAGGGGTTCGTTCGGTCCGCCGGCAAGGAGATGCGCAAGGGCTCGACCGCGAACCTCCTGCAGGTCGCCGAGGGTGCCGAGGGCGGCATCGAGTCCACCCTGCGGTTCCTCCTGTCGGGTCGTTCCGCGTACGTGTCGGGTCAGGTGCTGCGGGTCGACGCCACGGAGGAGGACCCGCTGACCCCGGCCGACTGGGATCAGCCGCTCGACGAACGCGTCGCCGTGGTCACCGGTGCGGCGCGGGGGATCGGCGAGCACATCGCCGAGGTCCTCGCACGCGATGGGGCGCACGTCGTCTGCCTGGACGTGCCCGCGCAGGGTGACCAGCTCAAGACCGTCGCCAACCGGATCGGCGGCTCGACCCTGCAGCTGGACATCACCGCGGACGACGCGCCGGAGCGCTTGGCGACCCACCTGCGGGAGCGGCATGGCGGGGTCGACATCCTCGTGCACAACGCCGGCATCACCCGGGACAAGACGCTCGTCGGCATGGACGACAGCCAGTGGGACGCCGTCCTGGCGGTGAACCTCACGAGCCAGCTGCGCATCAACGACCGCCTCCTCGACGAGGGACTGCTGAACGACCACGGGCGCATCGTGTCGATCTCGTCGATCAGCGGGATCGCCGGCAACCGGGGACAGACCAACTACGCGGCCAGCAAGGCCGGCATCATCGGCATGGTCGCCGCGTACGCCCCCCAGCTCGAGGAGCGCCGGGGCACGATCAACGCGGTCGCGCCCGGGTTCATCGAGACCGACATGACCGACGAGATGCCGTTCGCGACGCGCGAGGTGGGGCGCCGCATCAACAGCCTCAACCAGGGTGGTCAGCCCGTCGACGTCGCAGAGACCGTCGCGTGGCTCGCGAACCCGTCGACCGCCGGGGTGAACGGTCGCGTGGTGCGCGTCTGCGGCCAGCAGTGGTTCGGCGCCTGATCCCACGTCTCCGACGACCGACCTGGAGGGACCCGTGACCGTCCGAGAGCTCGACCAGGCACCCGACCTGAAGCTGCTCTACGGCAAGGCGATGGTGACCTCGCTGCGGGGTGGGGGTGGAGACCTGCCCGACGACGAGCTGGTGCTGACCGACGTGGAGGTCGACCGCGACCACCTCGTCCGCTACAGCCGGGTCTGCGGCTTCCGCCTGACCGACGCGTTGCCGCCGACGTACCTGCACATCGTGGGGTTCCCGCTGTCGGTGAAGCTGATGTCCGAACCGAGCTTCCCGTTCGCGCTGCCGGGGCTGGTGCACATCGCCAACCGCATCGAGCTCCGTCGACCGGTGACGTTCGGGGAGCGCCCCTCGGTCCGCGTCCGGATGAGCGACCTGAAGCCGCACCCGTCGGGTCAGCGGTTCGACGTCGTCACCGAGGCCACGGTCGACGGCGAGGAGGTCTGGCGGGAGGTCAGCACGTACCTCCACAAGGGTGACGGGTCCGACGAGGGCGACCGTGTCGTCGTGGATGCACCCGACCGGGGTCCCGAAGCAGCTATCTGGCACGTGCCGCGCGAGATCGGACGGCGCTACGCCGCGGTCTCGGGCGACCCCAACCCGATCCACCTCCACCAGATCCCAGCCAAGCTGTTCGGCTTCCCCTCGAACATCGCGCACGGGATGTGGACCAAGGCGCGTGCGCTGGCAGCCCTCGAGGGGCGGCTGCCCGACGCGTTCGAGGTCACGACGACGTTCGACAAGCCGCTGATCCTGCCCCGCGACGTGGCCTTCACGGCCGTGCGGCGGGACGACGGCTGGGCGCTCGCGGTGCACGACGCGAAGGGCGACGAGGGCGGCACGCCCCAGCTCGCCGGCGAGATCGCCCCGCTCTAACCCGCAGGGGCTGAGTAGGGTCGGGCCCGCCCGATCTCCGGCGGAGGAGCGCCCCGTGGACCTCGACCAGCTCGCCCGGGAGGCCGAGGCCATCGTCGAACCGTCGGCCTGGGACTACTACGCCGGGGGAGCCGACGACGAGCGGACGCTGGCCGACAACGTGGCCGCGTGGGGTCGGATGCGACTGCGGCCCCACGTCCTGCGGGACGTGTCCTCGGTCGACCCGTCGACGAGCGTGCTGGGGACCGAGGTGTCGTCCCCGGTCCTGGTCGCCCCGACCGCCTACCAGAAGCTCGCCCACGAGGAGGGGGAGGCAGGGACCGCTCGGGGCGCCGCAGCCGCGGGGACCCTGATGGTCGTCTCGACGCTCGCGACGATGTCGCTGACCGAGGTGGCTGCAGCGGTGGATGCGCCCCGCTGGTTCCAGCTGTACGTGCGGCGCGACCGCGGGTGGACCCGGGATCTCGTCGAACGGGCCGTCGAGGCCGGCTACCGCGCGCTGGTCCTGACCGTCGATGCGCCCGTCCTCGGACACCGCCGTCGTGACGAACGCAACCGGTTCACCCTCCCGGACGGCATGGAGATGGCCAACGTCGGCTCGGCCGTCCCGCAGGTCGAAGGGTCCGGGCTCGCGGCCTACGCCGGGGATGAGTTCGACCGCACGCTGACCTTCGACGTGATCGGTTGGTTGCAGGACGCGTCGGGCCTCCCGGTGGTCGTCAAGGGGATCCACCGGGGTGACGACGCGCTGTCGGCCGTCCGGGCCGGGGCTGCGGGGGTGGTCGTCTCGAACCACGGGGGGCGGCAGCTCGACACGGCGATCGCGACCGCCGACGCGCTGCCCGAGGTCGTCGAGGCTGTCGGCGACGACGCCGAGGTCTACGTCGACGGCGGGATCCGGCGGGGGACCGACGTGCTGAAGGCCCTCGCGCTCGGGGCGCGGGCGGTGCTGGTGGGCCGACCGGTCCTGTGGGGCCTCGCGACCGGCGGCCCCGACGGGGTCACCGCGGTACTCGACCACCTGCGCGACGAGCTGGTGCGAGCGATGACGCTGTGCGGGGCGGCCTCGGTCGACGACCTCACCGATGACCTCGTACTCCGCTCGTGAACCGTGACCCGGCGCACAGCCAGGTGGAGGTTCACGAGCTGGGTGCGTGCCGCTCGGAGAGGTGCCCAGTAGACTCCCTCGCACGACAGGAAGGAGGTGGTCCAACATTGGATAGTTCTGATCATCCTGTGACCGTTGAGGTGATGGGGCGCTAGGAGCCTCCCACCCGAAGCGAATCCCAACCTCGTCACCCGTTCGGGCGTCCGTGAGAACCGGTCACGCTCACCTCGGCCCCGGGACCTCGTCCCGCCAGCCGTAGCCAGGACGACGAGCGACCTGGGAGAACATCCCGCCCGGGCCCACGCGGCCCGGGCGGTCTCCTTCTCAGGGAGC
Organism: Actinomycetota bacterium; assembly: GCA_019347855.1. The sequence continues at coordinate 14,677 of JAHWKO010000003.1, read as the reverse complement.
AGCGCCATGAGCACCAGCAGGAGCCAGGACCCCGTTGCCGAGCCACCCGCCGGCCTCCGCGAACGCGTCCTCACCCCCGATGACGCGCCGAACGTGCTCGAGCTGATCAACGCTTGCGACATCGAGGACGTCGGGGCGCCGGACTACTCGCTGGCCGACGTGCGGTCGGACTGGGCGTACGCGCGCTTCGACCTGGCGGAGGACGCACGGGTCTTGGTGGACGAGGGCGACCGGATCCGCGCGTACGTCGCGGTGCGCCAGTACGAGCCCGGTCGGCGGTTCTGGAGCGACCTGTACGTCCACCCGCAGGCCCGCGACGGCGCCTCGGAACGGTGGGGCGTGGCCTTCGCGCAGGACCGGGCCGACACGCTGGCGGGGGTGCCGGACGCGTCGGTCTTCGTCTACGCCGAGGACGGCTCCGACCTCGCCGGGACCCTGGAGGAGCTCGGGTTCACCGACGTCCGCCGCATGTGGCGCATGGAGCTCGACCTCGACGGTGACCTACCCGTCGTCGACGAACTCCCTGACGGGATCGAGATCCGGACCTTCGATCCCGCCCGGGCCAGTTCCCTCCACGCTGCCGTCCAGGAGGCGTTCGCCGAGGAGTTCGGCCACGTCTACGAACCCTTCGACGAGTGGGCGGCCCGCAAGCTCGAGCACGAGGAGTTCGACCCCTCCACCTGGTGGGTCGCGTGGCAGGACGAGGAGGTCGCCGGCATGGTGATCGCCAGCGTGGCCGACGGGGTGGATGCCGCGTGGATCAGCACCGTCGGGGTGCGCCGCCCGTGGCGGGGGCTGGGACTGGGCCTGACGCTGCTGCGGACCGCCTTCCGCAGGCTGGCCGAGCGGGGCGTCGCGAAGGTCGCGCTCGGCGTGGACAGCGAGAACCCGACCGGAGCCACCCGGCTGTACGAGCGCGCTGGGATGCACGTCGCGAAGTGCTGGGTCCGCTACGACCGCCCCGTCACGCCGCGCTGAGGATCCCGCCGGGGTCAGTAGGCGGCTTCCTCGCCCTCGGAGGCGGCCTCGACGAGACCGCGGAGCTTCTCGGCGCGGGCGGGGTGGCGCAGCTTGGTGAGCGTCTTCTTCTCGATCTGGCGGATGCGCTCGCGGGTGACCCCGTAGTGCTCGCCGATCTCCTCGAGCGTCCGTGTCTCGCCGTCCATCAGACCGAACCGCATCATGAGTACGCCGCGCTCGCGTTCGTCGAGCGACGCGAGCGCGTCCTTCACGTCGTTCTGGGCCAGCTTGAACGAGGCCGCCGCCTCGGGCGACACCGCGGTGTCGTCCGGGACGAGCTCACCCATCGTGGTGTCGCCGTCCTCGCCGACCGGCTTGTCCAACGAGGCGAGCGCAGCGGCAGCGTGCTTGATCTCGCGGAGGCGCTCGATCGTGAGGTCGAGCATCTCGGCGACCTCCTCCTCCTTCGCGTCACGCCCGTGCTCCTGGAGGAGATCCAGCTCGGCCCGGCGGATCTTGCCGACGAGCTCGTGGACGTGCACCGGGAGGCGGATCACCCGGGCCTTGTTGGCGGTCCCGCGGGTCAGCGCCTGGCGGATCCACCAGGTCGCGTAGGTCGAGAACTTGTAGCCCTTCTTGTAATCGAACTTCTCGACCGCCCGGATCAGCCCGAGGTTGCCCTCCTGGATCAGGCCCAGCAGCCCGAGCCCCCGGCCGCGGTAGCGGCGCGCCACCGACACGACCAGACGCAGGTTCGCGCGGATCATGTGCTCGTGGGAACGCTGGCCGTCGCGGGCGACCGCCTGGAGCATGGCGCGCTTGTCGGGGGAGAGCTCGAGGTTCTCGTCCTGCAGGTACGCCTTCGCCGCGCGTCCCGCGTGGTCGCGCTTCGAGAGGTCGACCTCCTCCTCGGCGGTCAGCAGCTCGGTCCGGCCGATGCCGTCGAGGTACTGCCGCACCGAATCGGTGGACGAGGACAGGGGGTTGGGGCTCGGTCGGTCCGCGTCAGCGGTGAGATCGTCGACGACCTGCATGCCGAGGTCGCGGGCCTTCTGCGCGGCGTCCTCGATCCAGTCGGCGTCGTCCTCGAGCGGGTCGTGGAGGTCGTTCAGCTCGGAGGCGAGGATGTAGCCGCGGTGGATCCCGCGTTCGAGGATCTCGAGGAGTCCGGGCTTCGCATCCACATCCTGGAGCTCTGGCCGGACGACGTCCCGGAGATCCGCCTCGTCTACCACGCCGCTCTCGCCTCTGCTCGCCTGACGGCGTCGGGCCTGGAAGCTCTCGCCCCCGCTCCCGATGCGCCCCAACCGTACCGTCGGTCACGGCCGGCGTCCGGACGGCCCGTAGCGTGCGGCCGGACGACGATCCCGGAGGCGTAGTGGCGGAGCTCATCCTCGGGCCGATGCTGCGGTACGTCGACGAGACGTGCGCGACGATCTGGGTCGAGACCGACGCCGCGTGCGACGTCGAGGTGCTCGGCAGCCGGGCGTCCACCTTCCACGTCGAGGGTCACCACTACGCGCTGGTCGTGGTCGAGGGGCTGGAGCCCGGGTCGACGAACCCGTACGGGGTGCACCTGGATGGGGAGCGTGCGTGGCCGCCGGAGGAGGGAGGGGAGTTCCCGGATCCCGCGATCCGCACCCGACGCCCCGATGGCCGCTTCCGGTTGGCGTTCGGGTCGTGCAGGACCGCCGCACCACACGAGCCTCCGTGGACCCTGCCGGTCGCGGAGGACGCGCAGGGGCGTGGCAGCGACGCGCTGCTCGCGTACGCCCTGCGGATGCGGGACCAGGACCCGGAGGCGTGGCCGGACGCGCTGCTCCTGCTGGGCGACCAGGTCTACGCCGACGATGCCTCGCCCGAGACCCGGGAGTTCATCCGTTCCCGGCGCGACACGAGCGAGCCGCCGGGCGAGGAGGTCGCGGACCTCGAGGAGTACACGCGCCTCTACCGCGAGGCCTGGAGCGAGTCCTGGATCCGGTGGCTCCTGTCGACGGTGCCGGTCGCGATGATCTTCGACGACCACGACATCATCGACGACTGGAACATCTCCCGATCCTGGCTCGAGGACGCGCGCGCCGAGGACTGGTGGGATGAGCGCATCGTCAGCGGGCTGGTCGCCTACTGGCTCTACCAGCACCTCGGCAACCTCTCGCCCCAGGGGCTCGACGAGGACGACCTGTACCGGCGGGTCCGCGAGGCGGACGACGCCGGCCCCGTCCTGCGTGAGATGGCCCAGGAGGCCGACCGGGACTCGAGCACGTTCAGGTGGAGCTACGCGCGCAGCTACGGGCCGGTCCGGCTGGTCGTCGTGGATTCGCGGGCGGGGCGGGTCCTCACCGACGGGCACCGCGACATGCTCGACGAGGACGAGTGGGAGTGGATCGCCGGCGAGATGGCGCGTGACTGCGACCACCTCCTGATCGCGACGTCGCTCCCGTACGTCCTCGCCCGCGGCATCCACGGGCTCGAGGCGTGGAACGAGGCGATCTGCGACGGGGCGTGGGGCCCGCTGGGCGCGAGGGCCGGCGAGGCGATCCGCCGCGCGATCGACCTGGAGCACTGGCCGGCCTTCCGGGGCTCCTTCGAGCGGCTCACCGCGATGATCCGCGCGGTCGGTTCGGGGACGTACGGGGCGCCGCCGTCCAGCATCGTCGTGCTGTCCGGGGACGTGCATCACGCGTACCTCGCGCAGCTCTACTGGCGCAAGGCGGACGAGGTGGTGAGCCACGTGTTCCAGGCGGTCGCCTCGCCGATGCGCAACGCGGTCGAACCCGTCCTGCGGCGGGTGTACCGGTTCGCGCTGTCCAGGGTCGGCGAGGCGATCGGCAGGGGGCTCGAGCGGGCTGCCGGCGTGCCCGAGCCGTCCGTCCGGTGGCGCTTCCTCGACGGACCGATCTTCCGCAACCAGGTCTCCGTCGTCGAGACCGACGGTCGCCGCGCCCGGTTGGTGATCGAAGGGGTCACCGGAGAGCATCGCGGCCCGGGCCAGCGCCCCGAGCTCGAGCCGCTCGTCGACCGCCCCCTCACCCCTCCCTCCTGACCCCGTCCCTCCACCCCGCTTGTGAACCGGGAGCGCCACATACGGCGCTGCGCGTTCACACGCGGTGGGCGCGCCCCGTTCAGGCCGGCTTGTGAACCGGGAGCGCCACATGTGGCGCTGTGCGTTCACACGCGGTGGGGGGTGCACGGGTGGGGGTAGCCTCGGCGGCCCGTGATCAACCTCTCCGACGTCTCCTTCGCGCACGGCACGGACACCCTCTTCGAGGACGTGTCGCTGCAGATCAACCCCCGGTCGCGGATCGCGCTGGTGGGCGCGAACGGGGCGGGCAAGACCACCCTCCTCGAGGTCATGGCCGGCCTGCGCGAGCCAGAGGGTGGGACCGTCCAGCGCCTGAAGGGCACGACCTTCGGGTACCTCCGCCAGGACGTCGCTGAAGGGGCTGGAGGCACCCCGGTGGAACGGGTCGTGGCCGCGGCGGGCGACGTCGCGGACCTCGAGCGGCGGATGCGCGAGCTCGAGGTGCGGATGGGTGAGGTGGAGCCGGGCCCCGAGCTCGACGAGCTGGTCCAGCTCCACGGGCAGGTCCACACCCGGTTCGATCAGCTCGGCGGCTACGGGCTGGACGCCGACGTCCGCCGGGTCCTGGCCGGCCTCGGGTTCTCCGAGGAGGAGATGGACCGTGAGATGGTCTCGTTGTCCGGCGGCTGGATGATGCGAGTCGAGCTCGCGGCGCTGCTGGTCTCGCGCCCCGACGTGCTGCTGCTCGACGAGCCCACCAACCACCTCGACCTCGCCTCGGTCACCTGGCTCGAGGGGTTCCTGAAGGGGTTCCCCGGCGCTGTGGTTCTGGTCAGCCACGATCGGGACTTCATGGAGGGGATCGCCGAGGAGGTCGTCGAGATCGCCTTCGGGACCGCAACCTCCTACACCGGGTCCTACTCGGACTTCGTCGAGCAGCGCGAGGCGCGCCTCGAGCAGCTGCGCAGCGCCGCCGCGAACCAGCAACGCCGCATCGACCAGCTCGAACGGTTCATCGAGCGTTTCCGCTACAAGAACACGCTGGCGTCCCGGGTGCAGTCCAAGATCAAGATGCTCGAGAAGATGGACCGGGTCGACGTCCCCGAGGAGCACCGCGCCCCACCCCGCTTCCGCTTCCCGGATCCGCCGCGGTCCGGCAGGGACGTGATCCTCCTCGAGGATGTCCACAAGGCCTACGGCGACAACGTCGTGTACGAGGGGCTCGACCTGGTGATCGAGCGCGGCCAGAAGGTGGCCCTGGTCGGACCGAACGGGGCGGGCAAGTCCACGCTGCTGCGGATCCTCGCCGGGGTCGAACCGATCGACGGGGGGTCGCGGGAGCTCGGTCACAACGTCGAGGTCGCCTATTACGCGCAGCACCAGATCGACGCGTTGGACCCCGACAACACCGTCCTGCAGGAGCTGACGCGGGTCGTGGACACGCGGCGGGTCAACCCGCGCTCGATGCTCGGGGCGTTCCGCTTCTCGGGCGACGAGGTCGACAAGCGCGTGCGGGTGCTGTCGGGGGGCGAGAAGAGCCGGCTGGCCCTGTGCAAGCTGCTGGCCGAACCGGTGAACCTGCTGTGCATGGACGAGCCGACCAACCACCTCGACATCCCGAGCCGCGACGTCGTCGAGGACGCGCTGGACGAGTACCCGGGCACCGTCGTCCTGATCACCCACGACCGGCACCTGCTGCGCTCGATCGCGGACACCGTGATCGAGATCCGCGATGGACGCGTGACGGTGTTCCCCGGTGGGTTCGAGTACTACCTCGACAAGAGCGATCACGACGACGCCGAGGTCGCCGCCGAGGAGCCGGACGACGGCGTGACCCCCGCCCAGCGTGACGCCGACCGCAAGCGCCGCGAGGCCGAGGCCCGCAACCGTATGTACCGCGCCACGAAGGACGCGCGGGACCGGCTGGGGGCCGTCGAGGCGGAGCTGTCCGACGCCGAGGGCCTGGTCGCCCGGCTGAACCGGGAGCTCGCTGACCCGGGCGTCTACGAGGACCAGGCACGCGTCAAGGAGCTCGTCGAGCAGCACGGTCGGGCGAAGGACCGGGCCAAGGAGCTGTACGAGGAGTGGGAACGGCTCACCCTGGAGGTCGAACGCGCGACCGAACGGGCCGAGCGCCGCTTCCAAGAGGAGGGACAGCGATGACCGACGAGCTCCCGGCGACGGCTCCGGCGCTGAACCACGTCCGGGGCGGGTCGGGTGAGCCGCTGGTCCTGATCCACGGCCTCGGCTCGGACCTGCACGCCTGGGATGACGTGCGGGAGAAGCTCGAGGCACACCACGACGTGCTCGCCGTCGACCTACCGGGCTTCGGTTCGTCGCCGTCGCGCCCCGACGGCCGGGTGACGATCTACGCCTACGCGGACGCCGTAGCGGACGCCATGGAGCGTGTCGGGTTCGACACCGCGCACGCGGTCGGCAACTCCCTCGGGGGCGCGGTCGCCTTCGAGCTCGGTCGGCGGGGGATCGCCCGCACCGTGGTCGCGATCTCGCCGGCCGGTGGGGCCTCCCGGTGGGAGCACCGCCTCGCGCACGCCAGCCTCTCGGTGTCGAACGCGATCTCGAAGGTGATCGCGCCGGTCGCCCCGTGGCTGACCCGCAGCCGCACCGCCCGCAAGGTGCTCTTCCGTGGGGCCGTCTCGGGCGACCCCGGCTCGGTGGATCCCGAGTGGGGCGCTGAGGCGATCCGCTCGTTCGCGAAGGCACCGGGGTTCGCGGCGACACGTCGCACGTTCGAACCGCACCACGTCCGTGGCATCCTCGCCGACGTCGAGGTCCCCGTTCGGATCATCTGGGGCACCGCGGACGTGCTGCTGTTCCCCCGTCAGGCGGCACGCATCGCCGAGCACCTGCCCGACTGCGAGACCGTGTACCTGGACGGTCTGGGCCACGTGCCGATGGTCGACGACGCGGACGCGGTCACCGAGGCCATCCTGGCGTTCACGACGACCCGCTGACCGGAGGACCGACGTGGCGAGGTTGCTCATCGTCCACCACACGCCGTCCCCGACGCTGCAGGAGATGTACGAGGCGGTCGTCGCCGGCGCGACCGACGATGCGATCGAGGACGTCGAGGTCGAGACGCGCCCCGCGCTCGCTGCCACCGCGAGCGACGTGCTCGAGACGGATGGGATCATCCTCGGGACACCGGCCAACATCGGGTACATGTCCGGGGCGCTGAAGCACTTCTTCGACCAGATCTACTACCCGTGCCTCGAGGCCACGAAGGGTCACCCCTACGCCCTCTACGTGCACGGCAACAACGACACCACCGGCGCGGTCGAGGGGGTGGCGTCGATCACCAAGGGGCTGGGCTGGCGCCAGGCACGCGAACCCGTCACGGTGGTCGGGCAACTCACGGACGACGACCGTGAGGCCTGCTGGGAGCTCGGCGCCGCCACGGCCGCCGGACTGACGATGGACTGACAGGAGACCGGATGGGTGCCGCGGACGGATCGGTCGCGATCGTCACCGGATCGTCCAGTGGCATCGGGCGGGCGATCGCCCAACGGCTGGCCGACGACGGCGCTCGGATCGTCGTCAACTCGGTGACCTCGGTCGAGCAGGGGACCGCGTTCGCCGGGTCCCTGCCCGACGCCGTGTACGTGCAGGCCGACGTGTCCGCGCGGGGCGACGCGGGGCGGCTGGTCGCCGCGGCCCTGGAGGAGTGGGGGCGACTCGACATCGTCGTGAACAACGCGGGCACCACGCAGCGGATCGACCACGCCGACCTCGATGCCGTGACGGCCGACGTCTGGCGCCGGCTGCTGGACGTGAACGTGATCGGGACGTGGAACGTGATCCAGGCCGCTGCGCCCCACCTGCGCGAGCGGGCGGGTCAGGTGATCAACATCACCTCGCTCGCTGGTGTGCGCCCCACCGGCAGTTCGATCCCGTACGCGACCACGAAGGCCGCGCTCAACCACATGACCCGGCTGCTCGCCAACGCGCTGGGGCCCGAGATCCGCGTGAACGCCGTCGCCCCGGGGCTGATCGAGACCCCGTGGACCGAGGAATGGGACGAGGTCCACGAGATGGTCCGCAACGCCGCCCCGATGCGTCGTGTCGGGATGCCCGAGGACGTCGCCGAGGTCTGCGCCGGGCTCGTGGCCTCCACCTACGTCACGGGCGAGGTCGTGGTCGTCGACGGCGGCCTCCACCTCAGATGATGGACGCGACGCCGTCCATCATCGCGATCCGCAGCTCCGCCAAGATGGGTCGTGGCGTCGCCACGACCCATCGCGACTTGCAGGCGCTGCGCGCCCACAAGTCGACGTCTGGCTGCCGTCAAGCGACGAGTCACAGGCGACTGGCAGCTCCGCTTCGCTACGCCACGAGTCACAGGCGACTGGCAGCTCCGCTTCGCTACGCCACCAATCGCTGGTAGTAGGTGAGGACGGCCAGGACGTAGTACTGCGTCTCGGCGTACGGCGGGATGCCGCCGTACCGGTGGACCGCCCCGGGCCCGGCGTTGTACGCGGCCAGTGCCAGGTCGATCGAGCCGAACGTGGCGTACTGCTGGGCGAGGTACCGCGCGCCCCCCGCCAGGTTCTGCAACGGGTGGGTGGGATCGACCCCCAAGGCGGCGGCCGTCCCCGGCATCAGCTGGGCCAGCCCCATGGCACCGACGTGCGAGACCGCGCCGGGGTGGAACGAGGACTCCGCCCACACCAGCGCGGCGAACAGCCGCGGGTCGATCCCCACCTGCGAGGCAGCGCCGTTGATCGCCGGCGCCCAGTACTGACCGCGGGCCGGCAGGCGCGATGCCCAGTCGGGCATCGGTCCGTCGATCTCGACCTCCTGCCAGTCGATCTCGATCCCCGCCAGCAGCTCCTTCGTCAGCTCGATCGTCAGGGCGCGCAGGCGCCCGACCAGGGCCTCGGCCTGCTCCCGGTCGGCCGCGGTCTGCGCCAGGATCTGGGCCTTGCGTTCGCGCTCGGCGGCGACCTCGGCGGTCAGGTCCTCCTGGCGCCGCACGATCGCCGCGGCCTCGTTCCGGGCCCGTTCGGCGGTGGCCTCCTGCAGCCGTCGCTCGGCGCGCAGTGCCGCGATCTCCCGGCGGGCCTTGGCGGCCGCGACGGTCAGCTCGCTCGAGTCCGTGACCAGGCGTTCCTGGGCGTCGAGCGTCTGCTGGACCACCCGCGCCCCGAGCGTGAACTCGTGGAGGTCGCCGGCGAACAGCAGCGACGACCACATCGCGCCAGCCCGGGCGCCGCCCCCGTGCTTGTAGGTGGTCGCGGCCTGCGCGTCGAGCTGGTCCTCGTTGACGTCACCGGCGGCGACCAGGTCGTGCAGGTCGGCGTCGTGACTGCGCAGGCGCGCGTTCACCTCGCCGGTGCGACGCTCCGCCTCTAGCAGGCGGTCCTCGGCCTCGGCGAGCCGTGTCTCCAAGCGCTGCAGCTCGGCCGTGGCCGCGTCCAGGTCGGCGTCGATCGTCGCGAGCACGCGAGCTGCCTCGTCGACCCGGAGGTCCGCGCCGTCGAGCTGGTCGCGGGCGTCCGACAGCTGGTCGCGGGCGTCCTGTAGCCGGTCGATCGTGTCTCCCTCGGAGGGGGGCGGGTCCTGGGCCGTGGCCGAGCCGGGGAGCCCCACCAGCATCGCGAGCACGCCGGCGACCGCGAGCCACCGCCACCTCGCAGCCATGCCGCCTCCGGACATCGTGGGCCGCGGCGCGCCCCACGCGCCACACCTTGAACATCGGCGCTCATCGGCCACAGCTTGATGGACGCCGCGCGTCATCGTGGCACGACGGACGGTCATCCCGCCAGGACGGGGGCCTTCACTACTGTTCTGCCGAGCGCAGGAGGTGACCGTGACGGAAGGTGTGGACGGTTCGGTCCGGGACCGGACCATCCGGTGTCGACGCGTGCTCGAGGGCATCCTCGGCATCCCCGCCACCGAGGGCAACCAGGTCGATGTCCTGCGCAACGGTCAGCAGATCTTCCCGGCGATGGTCGAGGCGATCGAGCAGGCGACCTCCACGATCGACATGCTGACGTTCATCTACTGGACCGGGGACGTCGCCCGACGGATCGGGCAGGCGCTGGCGGACCGGGCGCGCGACGGGGTGCGGGTCCGCGTCCTGCTCGACGCGATCGGCGCCCGGTCGATGGACGACGAGCTGGTCGAGACCATGCGCGGGGCCGGGGCGCGCGTCGAGTACTTCCGGCCGCCGACGACCTGGGAGAACATCAAGGAGTCCACGAACCGCACGCACCGCAAGGTGCTGATCTGCGACGAGGAGGTCGCGTTCACCGGCGGGGTCGGGATCGCCGCCGAGTGGGAGGGCGATGCCCGCAACCCCGACGAGTGGCGCGACACCCACTTCCGGATCCGCGGCCCCGCCGTGGATGGGCTGCGCGCGGCGTTCCTCGAGAACTGGGCCGAGGTCGGCGGGGCGGAGCTCTACGACGACACGGACCGGTTCCCGGATCACCCCAGGGACGGCAGCTCGATCGTCCAGGTCATCCGCGGTGACGCGGAGGTCGGCTGGAGCGACGTCACGACCCTCAAGCGGGCCCTGATCCGCATGGCGCAGGAACGGCTGCGGATCACCACGGCCTACTTCGCCCCGGACGAGATCATGCGCGAGATGCTGAAGGCGGCGGTCGACCGGGGGGTGGAGGTCGACATCCTCGTGCCGGGTGAGCACGCGGACAAGCGCGTCGCCCAGGTCGCCGGCGAGGAGGCCTACGACGAGCTGCTCGATGCCGGCGCTCGCATCTGGAACTACCACCGCACGATGCTCCACGCCAAGGTCCTGACGGTCGACGGGCTGATCGCGAACGTCGGGTCGTCGAACTTCAACAGCCGCTCGTTCGCGCACGACGACGAGGTGGACCTGGTGATCCTCGACCGCGAGGTGGCCGCGGTCCTCGACCAGCACTTCGAGGAGGACCTCGAGCACAGCGAACGGATCGAGCCGGGGCAGTGGGAGGACCGCTCCGTCGGTCAGAAGGTCCTCGAGCAGCTCACCGCGCTGATCAACGACCGGATCTGAGTCTCACAACAGCAGCTGCCACGCCCGCAGCGCCACGTCGAACACCCGGTTGAAGGCGCCCGGCACGAGCAGCACGAGGATGAGCAGCAACCCCATCGAGTACTTCCGCAGCTCGTGCCAGCGCCCGAGCCACGACCGGGGGAGGAGCCGCTCGACCACCGCCGATCCGTCGAGCGGCGGGATCGGGATGAGGTTGAACGCGGCCAGGATGACGTTCACGAACCCGAAGATCGCGACGCCTCGGACCGCCAGCGACGCGGAACCCGGGGACAGCGGGAGCGACCGCAGCACCAGCGCGGCGAGGGCCGCCAGGACGATGTTCGTGACGGGCCCGATCAGGCTGACCAGGAGACCGTGGTCGCGGGGCCGTCGCATGCGGCCGGGGCGGACCGGGACCGGCTTCGCGTAGCCGAACACCCCACCGGTCGTGAGCGCCAGGATCGCCGGCAGCAGGACCGTCCCGAACGGGTCGATGTGGGGGATCGGGTTCAGTGTGAGGCGCCCCGCGTCCTTGGCGGTCGGGTCGCCGAACCACAGGGCCAGCACCCCGTGGGAGACCTCGTGCAGGATCACCGACGGGATCAGCAGCACGAAGAACAGCACCGAGGTGACACTGAGATCCACGAGCGCCTCTGCGTGAGCGGACCGGCGACGCTACCCCCCATCTGGGAGCATCCCTTCCGGGTGGTGCGAGAGATGGTTCCAGATGCGACGAGGGACGGAGAGGACGGACATGAAGCTGTACGCGGAGCTGCCGAGGGTGCGGGCGAGCCAGCTCGCCGGGGACGCCGCCGCGGCGATCTGGACGATCGCCTGGGTGCGGGCCGGGATGGCGATGCACGATCTCGTCGCGGAGCTCACCGCACCCGGCGAGGCGATCGAGCGCGCCGGGGGCGGGTTCGCAGGGAACCTGGCCGAGGTGTCGGACACGATCGGGCGGGTCCCGGTCGTCGGCGATGCGCTGCGTGCCCCCTTCTCGACGGCGGCGGACGCGGGCCGGCTGCTCGAGTCCGCCGGCCAGACCCAGCAGGAGGTCGTGATGACGCTGGCGCTGTGGCTGGGGGTGATCGTGGCCACGTTCCCGATCCTCCTCGCCCTCGCGATCTGGCTGCCGCGACGGGTCCGCTGGATCCGTGACGCGTCGGCCGCTGCCGACCTCCGGGGGACCGCAGACGGGGTGACCCTCTTCGCCCACCGTGCGGTCGCCAACCGCTCGCTGCGGCAGCTGCGGTCGGCCGCGCCGGCGCCCGGGCGTGCTCTGGCGAGCGGCGACCACGCCCCGCTCGCCGCCCTCGAGCTCAGGTCCCTGGGCCTGGCGGTCGATGACCCTGGGTGATGCCTGCCGGAGCGACCGCGTCTCGTCGCCTACGCTCTGAAGGTGGGGACCGACCGAGGAGCACCCATGGGGCGGCAACGCCGGGGGCTGGTGATCCTCGCGTGCCTCGGCATGATCCTGGGACTCCCGGGCGTCTCGTCCGCCGACCCCGAGCAGGTCCGCGAGGCCGAGGAACGGCTGCGCGAGGCGCAGCAGCGCACGGCCACCGCCCAGGACGAGCTCGGCCGCATCGAGGAACAGGTCTCGATCGCGGTCGAGGCCTACAACGAGGCCAACGAGCAGCTCGCGCAGATCCGCGCCGAGATGGCCGTCGAGCTCGAGGCGTTCAACGTCGTGCAGGCCCGGATGCAGGACCACCAGGACGCGGCCGGGTCCCTCGCCCGGCGCCTGTTCCAGGCCGGCCCCGCCTACGAGATCGAAGCCCTGCTCGGAGCGGGCAGCCCAGCCGACGTCCACGCCCGCGTCGTCTACCTGCGGTCCGCGACCCGGGGAGAGCTGAACGCGGTCGCCGCGCTCAAGAACGACCGGCGCGTGCACACCGCCCAGCTCGGCCGTCTCGAGGAGGTCCGCGCCGAGGCCGCGCGCCAGGAGCAGACGCTGGTCGTCCGCAAGGTCGAGGTGGAGCAGCTACTCGCCGGCCAGGCCACCGAGGTGAGCGAGCTACGTGCGCAGACCGCAGCCGCCGAGCAGCAGCACGGTGCAGCCGTTCAGGCCGAGCAGGAGCGGTTGGAGCGCGAACGACGTGAGCGCGAGGAACGCGAGCGCCTGGCGCGGGAAGCCGCCGCCCGCGAGGCCGCCGCCCGCGAGGCGGCAGCCCGTGCCGAGCGGGAGGCCGCCGCCCCGCCCCCGAGCGAACCGGTCCGCGCCCCGGCCTCGGCCGGTGAGGCCGCACGGACCGCGGTCGACGCGGCGCTCAGTCAGGTGGGCAAGCCCTACCGCTGGGGTGCCGAGGGACCGGACGCGTACGACTGCTCCGGGCTCACGAAGTGGGCCTGGGCCAAGGCCGGCGTCACCCTCCCGCACAGCTCACGCATGCAGTACGCGGTGACCCAGCGGGTCCCCCGCAGCGACCTCCAGCCCGGCGACCTGATGTTCTTCGGCTCGCCGATCCACCACGTCGCGATGTACATCGGCGGCGGGAAGGTCGTCGAGGCCCCCTACTCCGGCGCGAACGTACGGATCAACGACCGCACGGTCCACCGGTCGGACCTCACGGGGATCGGTCGTCCCCGCTCCTAGGTCCCGCCGTCCGCGGCTAGGAGACCTCTTCGAGGCCGGGCGGGTACGCGCCCGTCGCCTTGCGCCACCCCTCGGCGGCGCCGCGCGCCGCCACCAGTCTGGCGAGACCGATGAGGGCGCCGGTAAGCACCGCCCAGGTGATGGCCTCGCTCCAGTCGGTGTTCGGGTCGGCCGGGTTCGCCGGGGGCGTGGTGCCACGTCGGCGTTCCCAGCCCTTGGTCAGGGCGTTACGGGCGCCGACGGCTGCCGCGACGGCGGCGAGGCCAGCGAGCATCTTCCAGAGCGTCTCCTGCGGGTCCAACCGTTCCTCCACGTCGTGTCTCGTCGAACCGTAACGGGAGCGGGCGGGTCGGTGGGTGTGCGTTCAGCCGCCGGATGGCCGTGGTCGCCACACCCGAGCCCTGGTTCAGAGGCGGCACGTGGCGTACGGGCGACCAACGTCTCGGTTCGCGTCACGCGCCCACGTTCGCGATAGTGGGAGACGTCCGCAGTCCTCCCGCTCGACCCCCCCGGAGGAGGGTTCCATGACCGAGCTCCGTGACGCCGTCTACGTCGATGGGGTGCGCCTGCCGATCGGGCGCGCCAAGGACGACGGGTACTACGCCGACGCTCGCGCCGACGACCTGGGCGTGCGCACCGTCCGCGCCCTTCTGGACCGCAACCCCGACCTCGACCCCGCGGACATCGACGACGTCGCGTTCGCGGCGACCGCGCAGGTCGGTGACCAGGGCTTGACGCTCGGCCGCTCGATCGCGATCCTCGCCGGGCTGCCGACCTCGGTGCCCGGCTACGCGCTGGACCGGATGTGCGCCGGGGCGCTGACGACGATCGTCAACTCGGCCAACGCGATCCGCGTGGGGGCGCAGAACGTCGTCCTCGCCGGAGGCGTCGAGCACATGGGCCACCACCCGATGGGCGCCGAGATCGACCCCAACCCGCGGTTCGTCGCCGAGGACCTCGTCGACACCTCTGCGATGGTCATGGGCCAGACCGCCGAGAACCTGCACGACGAGCTGCCCGACATCACGAAGGAACGTGCCGATCGGTTCGCGGTCCAGTCCCAGGAGCGCACCGCCAAGGCGAAGGCCGAGGGCTTCTTCGA
>JAHWKO010000039.1 GCA_019347855.1 Actinomycetota bacterium | reverse complement strand
AACGCACAGCTGAAGGCACGCGCCGACGAGCGCGCCGGAGCCACGTCCAACCCGGCCGTCGGAGCGGCCTTGCGGCGCTTCATCGACCACCTGCCGGCAGGTCCGTTCACCGCTGGTGAGCTCGAGGCGGAGCTGGAGATGTTGGACCTCAGCGACCTGGCCGACTCGACGGCGAGGTCCTACGCCGGCTCGATCCGCTCGTTCATCCGCGCGCTACGAGGCGCCTCCTGACCTCGAGGGCAGCGTGATGCCCGCGCGTCGAGCTCCGGTCAGCCGCCAGGTTCCCCGCCGTCCTCGGACGTCCGCTCGCGGCGGAGGTCGCGCACCCGCTCCCGGAGCTCTCGGACCTGCGCCTGGGAGTCGCGGAGCCGCACGATCAACCGCTCGTTCGCGGTCCGCACGCGGCTGAGGGTCTCGTCGAGCAGCTGCACGCGACCGGCCCAGCTGCTCACGATCTCGTCGTGCTCACGGGGGGAGATCGAACGCTCGTCCCCGGTCCGGTCGTCGTCATCGCTGTCCTCGCCGCTCTGCCGTCGGGGTTCGCTGGTCGCCTCGTCCCCGTCGGGAGGAGCCACAGCCTCCAGGCCCCGGTAGCCGTCGGTGGGCAGGACCCCCGTGTGCGCGTCGCACAGCGCCCGGAACGCCCGGGCGTCCGCATCGTCGGCGAAGGACCTGACGGGGTAGCCGCAGAGCAGCTCGAAGTCGTGCGTCTGCGCCAGCTCGTTCCACAGCCCCTCGAGCGCCAGCATCGCCATCAGGTCGCCGCGGTCCCACAGCAGCGAGACCATCTCGCCGAAGCAGCGCACCGGGCGGTCCCGGGTGGTGGACCGATCGACCAGACCACCGATCACGTCACGGAAACGGGCGGGGTCGGGGACGCCGTCCACCATGAACGACGCCAGCGTGTCGGCAGCGTCGAGCCAGACGATGTCGGCGGCGCGCACGTCGACACCTGCCTCGGTGAGTCGGTCCCTGATCGGTCTGGTGTGCTCCCAGATCGCGAACACGGCCACGTGCGCGCCCTCGCGCAACCCGCTCACCAGGTGGTCCGCGGCGGTCTGGACCAGGACCTCGTCGCTCTCGAAGAAGCCGACGAGGTGTTCGTGGGGATCGGCTGGTCGCTGACGGCCTCCGGCCGTGCGCACGGTCGAGGACGCTCGGGTGGGCGGGTCGGTCGTCATGGTTCCTGCCACGGTCGATCTCGACGGGCACCGGGCACCGCGCAGTGCGCGCCCACTGTACGGACCCGCCCGACTCGTGACCGCCCCCAAGGGGCGGGAGGCTGTTCACGGACCTGGGTGGGCTCGACCCAGCAGCCGCTGGTACAACGCCCGGTACTCGCCGACCATCTTCTGGTGCGAGAACCGTTGGGTGATCCATCCTCGACATCTGGCAGGGTCGATGGTGTCGACCCGGTCCACCGCGTCGACCATCGCCTCAGCGTCACCGGCCGGCACGACGAACCCCGTCACCCCGTCCGCGACGAACTCCTCGACCCCGTCACGGTCGAAGACGACGACCGGCGTGCCCAGCGTTCCGGTCTCGACGGTGAGCAGGCCGTGGTCGCCGTCCAGCGGGGCGGGCATCAACAGCGCCCGGGCGCGGCCCAGCACGGCCTGGCGTTCGGACCGGTCGTCCAACGACATCAGCCGGATGCGCACCGACGCGTCGCGGATGCGTGGCGCGAGGGTCCCACGCCAGTAGTCGCGCTCGTCGTCGTCGCGTCCGTCCAATGCCAGCACCAGCTGGCGACCCACCAGCTCGGCCACCGCGATCAGTCGCGGTCCTTGCCCTTGTCCTTGCCCTCGTCCTTGCCCTCGTCCTCGTCGGAGGCGCCGGGGTTCTCTCCACCCTGACCCGGGGGTTCGTGGTCCTGCGCGCCGTGTCCGTGACGTCCGTGCTGGGTTCCTCGGTCCTCCGCGGGTGGTTCTGCCGAACCGTCCTGATGCTCGTGAGGATCGCTGGCGTCGGAGGCCGTCTCGCCCGGTTCGGCGCGGTCGGACCCCGGGTCGGGGTGGGGCTCCTGGCCTGCCGGCGTGTCGGGCGGGTCGGTCTGGGGCTCCTGGCCTGCCGGCGTGTCGGCCGGGCCGCGCGGCTCAGGGCGGGCCCCGATGGAGCGACGCTCGTTGCCTGTCAGCGGAGGTGCGACCCCTCGCGGCTGCGCGCGTTCCGCCGCGAGGTCGACGCCAGTCTCGTCCGGCGTCTCGGCTTCGAGCGTCTCGGTGACGCGCGTCGCGGCCGGGGCGGGGACCCGGTGCTGCCGGTCGGCGTCGACCGAGATCGGCGAGCTCGGCGACCGCGAGCTCTGCGCCGGTTGGACCACCATCGGCTCGTCGTTCGACCCGATCTGGTCCACCGCCACGTACACGAGCCCGGCCTGGGTGAGGAGCACGGCGGCGATGAGCAACCCGACCGTGCCGGCGCGCCGGTCGAACCACCAGGCGAAACGCCGTCTGCGCTCCTCGCGTTCCTCGCCTCGGCGATCTCTCACGGTTGCTCAGTCCAATTCGGTTGAGGACTAGTCAACCACGACTACTGACTGTAGTCAACTGATAACTGTCCGATGCAGACCCGGTCCACCCGTTCGAACGAGCGAGGAAGCCGAAGGTGACGGAGAGGAACGCGGCTGTCCCTCTAGAAGAGACCGGCACGGTCGAGGGTTGCCAGGCCCCACACCACCATGGCCACCCCGAGACCGAACTTCACCCAGGCGCTGGCCGGCGACGGGTCGACATCCTCCGGTTGGCCGGGGAACCGGCCGGTCCGCCAGTAGCGGAACAGCGCGAACCCGGTCCCCACCACGAGCGCCCCACCGATACCCGCCGTCAGCTCCCCAGCGACGATGCTCCAGTCCATCTACACGCCTGCGCGGGCCAGGTTGGCGAACTTGGTCAGGTGGTCGAGGAACGCCAGCTTCACGACCCCCGTCGGGCCGTTGCGGTGCTTGGCGACGATCAGTTCGGCCACGCCACGGTCTGGGGAGTCCGGGTCGTAGACCTCGTCACGGTAGATGAAGCTCACGAGGTCGGCGTCCTGCTCGAGACTCCCGCTTTCGCGGAGGTCGGCGAGCTGGGGGCGCTTGTCGTTGCGGTTCTCCGGCTGCCGCGACAGCTGGGACAGCGCGAGGACCGGGACGTCGAGCTCCTTGGCCAGCATCTTGCAGCCACGCGAGATCTCGGAGACCTCGGTCTGACGGTTCTCGGTGCGTTTGTGGCTCTCCATCAGCTGGAGGTAGTCGATGACGACGAGGTCGAGGCCCTCGCGCTGCTTGAGCCGGCGGCACTTGGACCGGATCTCCATGAGGGTGATCGACGCGGTGTCGTCGATGTACAGCGGCGCCTCCGCCAGGCGCCCCATAGCGTCGGACAGCGACGCCCAGTCTGCGTCGTCGAGCCGTCCGGTACGGATCTTGGAGGAGTCGATGCGTGCCTCGGAGGACAGCACCCGGTCGACGATCTCGCCCTTGGACATCTCCAGGCTGAAGATGATCGCGGGGCGCTCGAGGTTGACGCTGACGTACTGCCCGATCCCCAGCGCCAACGACGAGTTGTGCACGATGATGTCGTCGGCCACGAAGTTGTGCAGGACGGGGATCTCGAGGTCGTAGACGCGCTCGACCCCGTAACGCTCGATCGAGACGACCTCGTCCCAGCAGATGTCCGACTCGGCGATCTGCCGCAGCTTCTCGCTGCCCATAGCCTCGGCGAGCTCGCCGACGATGCGACGCGACGGCCGGCGCGTACCCACGTGCCAGTTGTGGTTCCGCGGTCTGCCCGCGGCTTCGGAGACGTCGGCCCAGGAGCGGTCGCCCTTCTCGTCGAGGATGGTGTCCCAGACCTCCATCGGGAGCAGGTCGACGTTGCTGTGCGGGTTCCTCCCGTCGACCGCTTCGAGGAGGGCCTGGCACTGCTCCTCCTTGGAGAAGATGCCGATCTCCTCGATGAACCGGCGGATGTTGGCCGCGTCGCGGATCTCGAGCTCGTAGGCGGTCCGGCGGGTGTCCTCGTACTTGACCTGCCGCTCACGGACGTAGGCGATGATCCCGAACCGGAGCAGCAGGTGCTGCACGTCCTGGATCAGCCGCTTCGAGACGGACGAGTAGCTGATGCCGTAGTAGCGCCCGGAGATCCAGGCGCTGCCGTCGCAGGCGAACAGTCTCGAGAGGAACAGGACGACCTGGTCGCGCGGGGCGGTGAAGATCGCGTCCGGCACGAACTTGGTGTGGCTGTTGCAGCCCCAGACACGGTGGCGACGCAGCATCTCCGTGACCTGGTTGGGCACCGCTTCCGATGCCAGGTCCGGGTCGTGGAACGTGGAGGTGTCCAGCGGGCTGGCCACGAAAGAGTAGGCCTTCGCATCCGAGTGTCCCCTGAGTTGAACTGTCGTGTAGCAACCGAGCGTCTTGGCCCACCGTGCTGCCTCATCAGCGATCGCATCGTCGCCGCTCGTGAGGATCGGGACGGTGCCTGTCATCCCGCCGTCGCCGAGCATGTAGCCGAGCAGGGCAGCCTCGGCATCCGGGATGTCTTCGGAGCCGAAGACGTCGATGCTCCGCGGAACGGCGACCAGATCGCCCTCCTCGATCTCTCGGAGCTCAGACCAACCGGATGGGGTCAAGAACGGGTGATTCGCCGTGGCGCGGATCTCTCGTCCCAGGCGTGTTCTCAGCGTGAAGGTCTCGCGTTCACCGTTGTCGATGAAGTCCGACGGCTCGGTGGGATGCAGTCGACCGCTAGCACCCAACGAGAACGTGTGGACAGGTCCGTCGTCGGGACCGCGAGCAACGAGGTCCCCGATACGACGAACGGATCCTGACTTAGCGTCGACGACGCAACTACTCTCTGTGACACATTTCCCCATCGCCGGTCTTGCAGCGAGGATGATGAGGTTCTGCTTCTGCAACCCAGCGGTGAGCCGGTCGAGATCGTTGAAACCGGTCGCCAACCCGGTCACCTCGGAGCGGTTCTCGAAGCGCTGCTCGATGCGCTCGAACCCCTCGGACAGCAGCTCCTTCAACGGGGAGTACTCGGAGCCCACGCGCCCCTGCGCGACGTCGTAGATCATCTGCTCGGCACGATCGACGGCGACGTTCACATCGTCGGTTCCCGAGTAGCCCATCGAGACGACCTGGGTGCCGGCGTCGATCAGCCGCCGCAGGATCGCCTTCTCCTTGACGATCCGCGCGTAGTAGACGGCGTTGGCCGCCGTGGGCACGGTCGCGACGAGGTCGTGGATCCCCGACGCCCCACCGACCGCATCGAGCTTGCCGTTGCGGGTCAGCTGGTCGACGAGGGTGATCGGGTCGATCGTCTCGCCGGACGCGAACAACTGCAGGATGGCCTCGAAGACCATCTCGTGCGTCGTCCGGTAGAAATCGTCGGGCTTGACGATCTCGACGACCTCGGCCAGCGCCCCACGCGAGAGCAGCGCGGCGCCGAGCACCGCCTGTTCCGCCTCGAGGTGCTGCGGAGGCGTTCGATCGAACCTCTTTGTGGAAGCTGGGGAAGAAGCTCCGCCGTTACTGCTGGGCTGCTGGTCAGCGACCACGCCCGCTCCTTCCCGTTAGCTCTCCTCGGGTTCTTCTTCTTCCTCGGTCTCGCCCTGGCTCTCGATCGTGACCTGCTCGACCTCGGACGGTGCCGCAGCCTGAGCCAGCAGCGCCTCCTCGGCAGCGGACATCCCCTCGCCTTCGCGGGCTCCGGTGCCCCGGCCGGTCTCGCCGGTCGCCTCCTCGATGACCACCTCGCGATCGGACTCGGCCTCGGCCTCGGCCTCCGCTTCGGCGGCCTCCTGGGACTCGATCTCCTCGGCCGCCTCGAGCGCACGCTCCTCGAGGGACTCGGCCGGGACGCCCTTCTCGGCGCGCCGTTCCTCCTCGAGGGACTCGAGCGTGACCTCGCCCTCGACGTCGACCACCTCGACCGTGACCTCGGCATCGACCTGCGGGTGCAGGTGGATCGTCACCTGGTACTCGCCGATCTCCTTGATGTTGCGGGGCAGGTCGATGCGACGTCGCTCGATCTCGTAGCCGCGCTCCCTCAGGACCTCCTCGATGTCGGTCGGACCGACCGAGCCGTACAGGTGGCCCTTCTCGTCGACGCGCTTCCCGACGCGCAGGGTGCGGGACTCGATCGCCTCCTTGCGCTCCTCCGCGTCACCGATCGTCGCCGCCTCGCGCTTCTTGCGCTTACGGGTGAGGACCTCGGCCTCCTTCAGCGCCCCGTCGGTGGCGTAGATCGCCATGCCCCGGGGGATCAGGTAGTTGCGGCCGTAGCCGGCCGCGACGTCGACGACGTCCCCGGCGTAGCCGAGGTTGTCGACCTCCTCCTTCAGGATGACCTTCACGGGTGTTCCTCCGTC
Source organism: Actinomycetota bacterium (assembly GCA_019347855.1). Next base: position 13,869 of record JAHWKO010000039.1, on the reverse strand, counting down.
GGGTTCGTCAGCGGACGCTGTACGGGATCAGCGCCATCTCGCGGGCGTTCTTGACCGCAGCCGCCAGCAGACGCTGGTGGCGCGGGCACACGCCGGAGGTGCGCATCGCCTTGATCTTGCCGCGCTCGTTCAGGTACTGCTTCAAGGTCTGGAGGTCCTTGAAGTCGATGTACTCGGCCTTCTGCTGGCAGAACTGGCACGTCTTGAGCTTGGACCTGCGGCGGTAGGCCATCGGGTTCCTCCTCGGGGAAGTATCACTGCTGCGACGCTCGCGCGCCGGCGTTGCGGTCTCTAGAAGGGGACGTCGTCCATGTCGGGCGGCGGGGGTGCGCCCTGGTCGCCGCCGCCGCCTCCGCGGCTGCTGCTCGAGCGCGACTTCTCGGGCTTCGCGGTCGCCCAGCGGAGGCTGGGTGCGACCTCGTCGGCCTGGATCTCGGTGACCCAGCGGGTCTGCCCGTCCTGGCCTTCGTAGGAGCGCACCTGGATGCGCCCCAGCACGACCACCCGGTCGCCCTTGGAGACGCTCTCGGCCACGTTCTCGCCGAGTTCGCGCCAGGCGACGACGTTCATGAAGGTGGTCTCCTCCTGGGTCTGGCCCTCCCGGTCGGTGTAGCGCCGGTTGGACGCGATCCGGAAGTTGCAGACCGGGGTGCCGTTGCCGAGGAACCGGAGATCCGGATCGTCGGTCAGGTTGCCGATCATGCTCGCGAAGTTGCTCTCGAACGCCACGTTCGTTCCTCTCGTTCGTCTCGGCGGTCAGGCGGACCGCCCGCTCGTCGTGCCGGTGGACCGGCGTGGTGTCCCGGGAGGACACCGTGGCGGGGAAGTGGTGCCGCCCGACGTTGCCCTGAAGCTCAGTCGTACGTCCGGGCACGGGGTGCGGTCGGCTTGACCACCCGCACCTCGGGCCGCAACGTCTTGAAGCGCACGACGTCGTCGTTGATCTTGAGCTGCCGCTCGACCTCTGCGAGGTCGCTCGGCTCGAGCTCGAAGTCGTAGACGACGTAGTACGCGTCGCTGCGGTGGTCGATCTCGTACGCGAGCGGTCGCTTGCCCCAGAGGTCGGTGGCTTCGACCGTTCCACCCGCATCGGTGATCGAGGTCTCGACCCTCTCGACGAGGGCCTGAGCGTCCTCCTCGGTGAGCAGGTCGCTGATGATCAGCATCAACTCGTAGTGCCTCAACGCACTCCCTCCGGACTGTGACGGCTCCCGATCGGTCTGCTCCGCTCACGGGCACGCGCAACGGCGCACGCGGGGAAGGGAGCTGTCGGAAGCAGGGGTGCCAACCGGCGGTACACGCCGGGACCGCACGACCGTACCCCAGGGTGCCGTCGACCTCAACCGACGGCTCGGGGGCGTCGGACGTGCGGACACGGGTCGTCGCACCAACCGGCCGCAGGTCCACCGTTCACCTCCGCGCCGAACCGTAGGGGCGGGGTGAGACACGCGGGTCCACGGACCGCGATCACCTGTGGACGACCTCCACGGCGAGGCCGGAGATCAGCCCCACGGCCGCCCGAACAGCACGACCTTGCCGAAGGCCCCGGCACTGCCGATGACCGACGCCACCGCGACCCCGACCAGCACGCCCCGTGCGGGCCCGCCACCCTCCGGCGCGGGCACGTTGACGGCCATGTCGGTCTCCGACTCGCTCGGTAGCTCCGGCGCGGACGGGAACGGACTGAAGCTCGGCTCGGGCACGGCTTCGGGGGCGACCTCGGGGCTGACACCGGGTTCCGTGCTCTCTGGCTGCTGCCGGACGCCGAAGCCCGGGCCTCGGGCCGTCCGTCTCGGTGGACGGTCGTCGTTCGACCCGGCGTCACCTGACGAGGTCTCCTGCGGCTGCGGGGACGACGGGTCGTCCTGAGGCTCCGGTTCGGGTTCCGGTTCCGAAGAACCTGCGTCGTCCGGCTCGGAGGACCCCCCGTCGGAGGGCGGCGGGGACGACTCCGAGCCCGACGGTTCGGACGATCCGTCGTCCGAAGGCTGGTCGGACGTCGTCTCGCTCTCGGAGGGCTCCGGGGCGGGCTGCACCTCGATCGTCCCGGTCGCTCCGGTGAGTCCTCCGAGGCCCGAGTGAAGCTTGCAGTAGTACGGGTAGGTGCCCGGTTCCTCGAACCGCACCACGAAGATGTTGCCGCCCTCCCGGCACCAGGTGTCCTCGCCCTCGCAGTCGCTGTCGGAGTCGAACTGCTTCTCGGAGTCGGCCCGGGACGTGACGGTGTGTTGGTTCTCGTTGCCATCGGCCCAGCGCCACACGACCGCATCGCCCGCGGTGATGACGGTGTGCGAGGGCGAGTCGTTGCCATCGGCGTTGCCGTCGCGGTACTCGGGGGCTTCGTCGACCACCGCGACCTGGATCGTGTCCGCCGCAACCGACAGCCCAGGCAGCAGCACGAGGACGGCCCCCGAGAGGACCGCCGCGACCAGGGAGAGACGCGCGACGAGCGACATCACGCCCACGCTACCCAGCACCACGGACCGCCGCCACGGGCCGTAGGGCCAGCGCTACAGCCCGCCCCCGACCGCCGACCGCGCGGAGCCCGACATCGAGCATCACGCTGGAGGGTCCACGGCCGCGACCCGGGGGATCAGCTCGGTCAGCAACTGGACCCGCGGCAGCAGCCCGTCGACCAGGACGTGCTCGGTCTCGGCGTGCGGATCCCGACCTGGCGGGCCGAGCCCGTCCAGCACGTACGCCCCCGCCGCGGCGGCGAAGTTCCCGTCCGACGCGCCACCGCTGGTCTCCGCGCCGATCTTCTGCCCGACCGCTGCGGCGGCCTCGCGCAACGCGCCGATCAGTGGTTCAGAGGCCCCGTGCGTCAGGGGTGGACGGTTCAGCTCGAGCTCCACCGCCAGGGACGCCCCGTTCGGTGGCTGCAGCTCGGCCAGTTCGCGCCGCACCCGCTCTACCTCCCCGGGATCCAGGAACCGCACGTCGAGGCGCGTGCTCGCCTCCGCCGGCACGGTGTTCGTCGTCGACCCGCCCCGCAGCACGGTCGGCACGACCGAGGTCCCCCGGTCGGGTTCCCCGAGCGCCGCGATGTCGGCGAGGAGCGCTCCCAGACCGACGGCCGCGTTGATGCCCTCGTGGGGTGCGAGCCCGGCGTGGGACGCCCGACCCGTCACCGTGACCGTGCCCATCGCCACACCCTTGCGCGCCCGCTTCACGGCCCCGTCCGTCCCGCACGGTTCGGGGACCAGGACCCGACCGGACCGTGCGGCGGCCTCCTCGATCGCGTCGCGTGACCGCTGGCTACCGGTCTCCTCGTCAGACGTGACGAGCAGCTCGATGCGCGGCATCCGGCCCCGCCGCCGCAGCGCGGCCAGGGCGTGGAGCACCACGACGAGCCCGCCTTTCATGTCGAACACGCCGGGTCCCGAGATCCGGCCGTCCTCGATACGGAACGGCTTGCGCTCGACCGTCCCGGGTGGCCAGACCGTGTCGAGGTGACCGATGACGAGCACGGGGGCACCGTCGCCCGGCGACCGCCAGGACACCCGCGCGTCGGCACCGATCGTCGCGTGGCCACCGAGGTAACCCTCGATCAACCCGGCCAGGACGCGCGCACAGCCTCGGAGACCGTCGGGATCGTCCGAGTACGACTCCGACTCGACGAGCCGGCGCAGGTCGCCGATCACGTCGTCCAGCGGCACGATGGGGGCGGTCACGCCCGAACCGTAGGAGGCACGAGCGATCCCTCGCGGTCAGTCGGGCGGTTCGGGCAGCATGGCGGCGTCCATCCAGAAGTGCGCGACCTCCTCGAGGCTCTCGCGCATGCCCCCGACGGTCCCTTGCTTGTTCACGTAGGTGTTCCCACCGAGCTGGTAGACGGCCTCGACGTCCTCGGGGCGATCCGAGGACGAGAGCACGATGACGGGTATCCGGCGCAGCGTGGGATCGGTCTTGAGCCGCTCCAGGGCCTCGATGCCGGTCACGCGCGGCATCTTGATGTCCAGCAGGATCACGTGCGGCCGGGGACGGTCCGCGTAGTCCCCTCGCCGGTAGAGGAAGTCGAGCAGCTCCTCACCGTCGCTGACCGCATCGACCTCCAGGATCACGTTGTTCTCCCAGTCGCGCAGCGCCCGGACCGTGAGGAACAGGTGGTCCTCGTTGTCCTCGGCGACGAGGACACGGCGGACGGGCTTGGTGGCTGCGGTCATCGACGTGCCTCCTGGAAGTGGTCTGACGTCGCTCCCGACGTCGTGAGTACGGATGCGGGGAGTGTGATGCGGAAGGTCGTTCCGACGGGGACGTCGACGAGCTGGATCGTCCCGCCGACCTCCTCGACGATCTTGCGGCAGATCGCGAGTCCGATGCCCGTGCCCCCGGCGCTCACCCCGCCGTCCTCGAGTCGCTCGAAGATGCCGAAGACCTTCTCGTGGTACTCGCGGGGGATGCCCTGTCCATCATCACGGACGAGCAGCTCGATGGTGCCGTGATCGGGATGGTGGACCGCGTCGAACCGGACCGTCACGGGGCCCTCGCGTCCGGCGTGCTTCACCGCGTTCTCGATCAGGTTCGTGAACAGCTGGCGGGAGCGCCCAGGGGACATCCGGACCGTCGGCAGCGAGCCGACCTCGACCCGGAGGTGGGGGTGCTGCGCCGAGACGTGCTCGCCGATGTCCGATGGGAGTCTCGACAGGTCCACCGCTTCGACCTCGGTCTGCAGTCGGCCGATCCGCGACAGCTCGAGCAGGTCGTTCAGGAGGTCCTGCATGTACATCGCGCTCACGGACATGCGGGTCAGGTAGTGGCGACCCTCGTCGTCGAGGGACTCGCCGTACCCCGACCGCAGGAGATCCACGAAACCCCGGAGCGTGATGATGGGGCTCTTGAGGTCGTGGGAGATCCCGAACACGAGCGCCTCGAGCTCCGCGTTCGTGCGCACGAGCTCATCGCGGACCTCCCGCTCTCGTTCGGCGATCCGGGCACGTTGAAGCGCGAGGTCCACGAAGGCCGCGAGCCCCTCGACGAGGACGACCTCGTCCTTGCCGAAGAACGGGGTGAACGGGTTGGCCTCGACCACGAGGGTCCCCGAACGCATGCCGGCGACGAGGACGTCGGAAGACGACGTCTCCCCCTCTTCGACGCGTTGGCCGATCTCCGACGCCCGCGTCTCGGTGACGCCGTGCGCGGCGATCACCTGACCGTCGGTGTCGAGCAGGACCAGCCCCCGGCCCCCGAGCACGCGATCCACGAAGGGGTACAGCGCGTGGCCGACGTCGTCGGTGCCCGCGGCGGCCACCAGGCGCAGCTGGACCTCGCGCACCACCCGCTCGGCGCGCCGGCGCCAGAGCGCCCGCAGCGGTGACGGGGGCGCGAACCCCAGGTAGAACCCGCCGGCGGACGCCAGTGCGAGGACCGCGGTGAGCCCCTCGACCCACGAGGCCTCGTCGCCCGCGTAGGCAGCGATCAACAGCGCCATGTTCAAGGCGATCGCGCCCGCGCCGAGGAAGCGCATGCGGGTACGCGCCACGGCCGGCTGTCCGCGGCCCGCGCCCCAGAGACGGCCCGCTGCTGCACCGGACAGAACCGTCCAGTGCACGACGATCAGGGCGACGTACGCCTGGGCCATCGGCCCACGCGGGGCATCCTCTACGGGGAGACCCACGACGAAGGCCCCCACGACGGACAGCGCGGTCGTCGCCCAGGCGATCGTCGGGAGGAACCGCGTCGCCGGCAGGAACGTTCGCATGAACCGGTACAGGGTGAACGGGAAGAGCACGAGGACGGCGACGTTCACCCGGCGAAGCAGCTCCGCGATGTCCGTCACGGGGGACTCGGGGAGCAGACGTCCGGCGACGACGACGTAGGCGAGGATCCCGAGCATCGCCGTGAGCCAGGCCGCCGCCTCGCTACGGAACCGCCACCAGTGGTAGGCCGCCACCGCAGCCAGCGCGACGAAGACCGCGAGCTGGATGTCCTGTAGCACGGCCGCCATCGGCCCGTTCCTCTCGGCCGCGGGTCGGGCGATCCCGGCCACCCCGTCCGGCTCGAAGCGTACAGAGCGGTACCACGCGGAGTGGCGTTCCGGAGCATCCCTCCGGGAGCGCACTCGCGACCCGCGGACCCTCAGACGAGGAGGCGCGCGCTCACCAGGGCGACCACGATCGCGAACGCGAACCAGAGGCCGCACGCTCCGATCCACCGGAACAGGAACGCGTTCCAGGGACGGCGCTCGTCCTCACCGAGCCCGCGCGCGACGCGATCTGCGGCGAGCCACCACAGGGGGCCGCTGCTGAGGACGGCCACGACGATGGCGACCACCGTCCACGGTGCCGTGGCCGAGACCTGAGCGGCCAACGGCACCGTGATGACGGCTGTGGGCGCCGCGACGGCCACGAGGAACGCCCCGGTCACGAACCGGCCCAGGCACTCCAGCCCGCCGCTCGGACACGAACGGAGCAGGACCGACAGGCCCGAGATCAGCGGGATCGCGGGGACCAGCAGGGCTACCCAGGGGGCGCGGGACCGGAACCGTTCCATGACGGGCGCCAGTCAAGCACCCGGGCGATCAGGGGTCAGGCGCGCTCGGGACCGAGCTCGGCGAGGAGGCCGCCGGTCGCGAACACGAGCAGCGCGGCGGCGACCAGGATCTCGATCGCGACCGCCCGCAGCGGCAGCGCCGGTCCGGATGCGACCGGCTCGACCACCTGCCGCGTCGTCGGCGGGGCGAAGGCCGGTTCGGGTTCGAAGACGGAGTCGTCCGCGACCTCGACCGCTGCGGTGGCGTCGCTGGTCCGGCGGAACCCGTCGAGCGCGATGCGGTCCGGCACGGGTGCTGGCGCGCCACCGCCCGCGACGGGCGAGCCCGCGGGTGGGGCGCTCGATGCGCCCGACGGACCGGGGGCAGCGCTCGGCTGGTCGCCGGCGCCACGCCGCGGGGTCTCACCGCCGCCGCCGCCGTCGGTGGGGTCGGACGGGGGGTCGGCGTCGCCGAGCGTCTGGCGGACCATGTCGGTCGTCTGGGAGGTCGTATCGGCCACCGCGTCGACCCCGCCGTCGACGGTGGACCCGACCGGCTCTGGCGCGTCGTTCGTGCCCTCCCGGACGGCATCGGCGGTGCTCTCGACCGCGCCGTCGACCTCGTCCAGGACCTGACCGAGGGTGTCCGTCGCCGCATCCTCCTCGCCGGAGTCCTGGCCGTGGGCCTCCGTGAGACCGTCCGTCTCGGCGGTGACGGCGTCCGCGGGTGGGACACCCACGGCGAGTGCGGGCCCTCCGACCATCCCGACGACCGCGATCGATGCTGCGACGACGAACCCGCTGGCGGACACCCGGCTACGCATGTGGCTCCCTCCTGGGGTACATGCTCCTCGTCCGAGCCAACGACCGGTACGTCCTTTGGTGACGCTGGGTACCGGCCGGTGACCAGCGGGGGCTCAGACGGTTCGCACGGTCGCCTCGTGCGGAGGGAGGTGAGGGCCGGATACGGTCCCGGCCACCTGACGGCCGAGGGGCGGGCATGACACAGATCGCTGGGAGCACGGTGCTGATCACGGGGGGCGCCTCGGGTCTCGGCGAGCTCATGGGCCTCGGCATGGCGCGCCTCGGCGCGGACGTCGTGCTCTGGGACATCGCGGCCGACCGGCTCGAGACCGTCGGCCAGGACATCAAGCAGGCCACCGGCCGCGAGGTCCACACCTTCGAGGTGGACGTCACCGACCGGGACCTCGTGTACGCCACCGCGGATCGCGTCCGCGAGGTCGTGGGCGACGTCGACATCGTCATCAACAACGCGGGGGTCGTGAGCGGCAAGCCGCTCCTGGAGCTCGACGACGACGCGATCCGTAAGACCTTCGAGGTCAACGCGCTGGCGCTGTACTGGGTCACGAAGGCGTTCCTGCCAGCGATGGTCGAGCACAACCGTGGTCACGTCGTCACGATCGCGTCAGCCGCCGGGTGGGTGTCGACCGCTGGGCAGACCGACTACTCCGCCAGCAAGCGTGCCGCGGTCGGCTTCGACGAATCCCTCCGGCAGGAGCTGCGCCAGACCGCACCGAGGGTCCGCACCACCGTCGTGTGCCCCTACTACATCGACACCGGGATGTTCGAAGGCGTCACGAGCCGGTTCCCGTGGCTGACCCCCGTCCTGGAACCGCGCCCCGTGATCACGAAGGTCGTCGACGCGATCCTGCGGGACCGGCCGCGCTTGCTCTTGCCCTACCGCTCGGTGATCCTGCCCCCGTTGTTCCGGGTGCTGCCCGTCCGGTGGTTCGACGCGGCTCTGGACTTCCTGGGGCTCAACCGGTCGATGGACACGTTCGTCGGTAGGACGCGGCCGGAGGACGTGTCCTAGCGCGCCAGCGGGACGCGGACGACCGCCCCCATCTCGAGACTTCCGACGTAGAGCCAGCCGTCGTGCTCGCGGACCCCCGTCACGAAGTGCACGTCGCCCTCCGGTGACTGCAGGCAGTCGACGATCTGCCCTTCCTCGTCCACCTCGATCACCATCCCCCGCGAGTCCGGCTGTGGCTGCAGCCGCTGGGGGATCCGTTGCACCACCTTCCGCAGACCCGGGTGCGGCAGTACCCGGTCGAGGGTGGGGATGCGGCGGGTGGGGATCGCGATCCAGAACGTCCCCCGGTCGGTGGCGGTCACGTTGTCGGGCATGCCCGGGAGGTTGTCGACCAGCACCTCCCGACGACCAGCCCGATCACCGGCCAACCACAACCGGGTGAGCTGGTACCGAGCGGTCTCGGCCACCACGAGGAAGTCCTCGTCCTCGCTGAGCGCGACCCCGTTCGCGAAGTACAGGTCCTCGAGGACGACGCGGGCCCGACCAGTCGCGGGGTCGTAGGCGAGCACGCGCCCCGTCGGATCGTGCTCGATGAACGACTCCCGGTAGCGGTCGAGCTGGTGGCGCTGCGTCGAGTCGCTGAGGTAGATCGTGCCGTCCGTGGCGATCGTGGCGTTGTCGCACAGCAGCAGCGGCCGCCCGGCGAAGCTGTCGAGCAGGACCGCCACCTCACCGTCCGACGGGTCCACCCGCAGGAGCCCGCGGTACGCGTCGCAGACGACCAGGTTCCCGTCCCGGTCGACCTCGATCCCCAGCGGCCGTCCGCCGGTCTCCGCGATCGTGACGGGGGTGCCCCCGGCCGAGGGGAACCGCAGGATCCGTCCGTCCTCGATCCCGACGAACACGTCGGCCGAGGCGCTGACCGCGACGTCCTCGGGGCCCTGCCCGTCCGGGATCTCCCAGCGTTCACCCCGGTCGAGCCGGTCGTTCTCCGCGTACGCGCCGGCCAGCTCCGGCGCCTGCGGCGGGTTCCAGCGTCCGAACGATGTCACCTCGGCTCCTCTCGGTCAGCGCCGCCACCTGAGCAGGGCCTCGGCCAGTCGGTCGGGGCACTCGAGCGGGACGAAGTGCCCGCAATCGGGCAGCTGCACCACGGCGGGGTCGGGCAGCAGCTCGGCGAGTCTCACGCCCGACCGCTCCCATGGCTGGAACGGGTCGGCCATCCCCCACACCAGCTGACAGGGGATGTCGAGGTCGGACAGGAACGGCGCGACCTCCTTGGTCTGGTCGTTGTCGAGGTCTGCCACGTGCCGCTGGAAGGCCCGGCGACCCTCGGCGTCGACCACCTTGCTGTCGAACATCACCCGTCGGAGGTGGTCCTCGGTCAAGCGGTCGGCGTCCGCGAAGGCCCGTCGCAGCTCCCGGCGCAGGTAGGGGTTCGGGATGAGCTTCGCGCGGACCATCGCCGGGTACAGGCCCAGCCGGGCCACCAGGTGGAGGAGCCTCACGGGGGTCACCGGCCACAGGTCGTCGACCACGGTGTTCACGAGGCTCATCCGGGAGACGAGGTCGGGGTGGCGCACCGCGAGGATCTGAACGCTCCCCCCGAGGTCGTGCCCGATCGCCCAGACCGGACCGATTCCGCGGTCGCGGAGCCAGGCCGCCACCGTCTCGGCCGCCCCCACCAGTGAGTGGTCCGCATCGGCAGGGACCCGGGTCAGTCCGTAGCCCGGTAGATCGGGTGCGTACGCGCGGTACCCGGCATCCGCGAGGACGCCCAGCACGTCCCGCCAGAGCTCCGCGCCCGTCGGGATGCCGTGCATGAGGACCACCGGCTCCCCGTCGGCGGGTCCTGCCTCGAGGATCGACAGCTCGAGGTCGCCGAGTCCGTGCTGCCGACGGATCGGCGCTCCCATCAGGAGAACCGGACGAGGTAGTGGCGCTTCCGGCCGACCTGCAGGACGAGCAGGGTCTCGCTCGCGAGGTCGTCGGGCCCGAGCTCACGGGACGGGTCCTCGACCTTGAGGTTGTTGAGCCGTACACCGCCCTGCTGGATCAGCCGGCGCGCTTCGCCGTTCGACGACGCGGCTCCGACCTCGGTCATCAGGTTCAGCAGCCCGATCCCTCCATCGAGCTGCTCCCGGGGCACCTCGGTTGACGGGGCGGCCTCGAACGCGTCGGTCAGGATGCGGTCGTCGAGGCCGTCGAACTCCTCGTCGCCGAAGAGGATCTCGGTCGCGCGGTGCGCCTCGCGCAGCCCGTCCTCACCGTGCAGCAGACGCGTGGCCTCCTCGGCGAGCCGACGGTGCGCGACCCGCTCTGCGGGATCCCGGCTGTGCGCGGCGGCCAACCCCTCGATCGTCTCCTCGTCGAGGAACGTGAACAGCCGCAGGAACCGGATCACGTCGTCGTCATGGGTGTTGATCCAGTACTGGTAGTAGGCGTAGGGCGAGGTCATCTCGGGATCCAGCCAGACGGCGTTCCCGGCGGACTTGCCGAACTTCGAGCCGTCCGCGGTGGTGAGCAGGGGCCACACGAGCCCGTGGACCTCGCCGCCGTGCATCCGGCGGGTGAGCTCGACGCCGGCGACGATGTTGCCCCACTGGTCGGTCCCCCCACACTGCAGGAGGCAGTCCTCCTCGGCGTACAGGTGGGCGAAATCGTAGGCCTGCAGCAGCTGGTAGCTGAACTCGGTGTAGCTGATGCCCTGCTCGCGCTCCTCGAGCCGACGACGCACGGACTCGCGCGCGAGCATCTGGTTCACCGAGAAGTGCTTGCCGACGTCCCGGAGGAAGTCCAGGAAGGACAGCCGCCCGAGCCAGTCGTGGTTGTCGACCAGGATCCCCCGGTCGGCGGACAGGTCCAGGAACGCCGAGAGCTGGCTGCGGATGCCGGCGAGGTTGGCCTCGAGCTGCTCCTCGTCGAGGAGCTCCCGCTCGGTGTCGCGCCCCGAGGGGTCCCCGACACGTCCGGTTGCGCCCCCGGCGATCGCGATCGGACGGTGGCCGAGCCGCTGCAGCCACGCCATCGCCATGATCCCCACGAGGCTGCCGACGTGCAGCGACCGGGCCGTCGGGTCGAACCCCACGTAGTAGGTGACCTGCTCGGTGCCGAAGAGCTCGCGCAGGCCGTCCTCATGGGTGACGTCGGCCACGTACCCCCGCCGCCGCAGGACGTCGAGGGCGTTGTCGTCGGAGGTCGGGGCCGGGTCGCTCATCTCTGGGGACGGTACCCACCGGGCCTGTGGGGCTGCTCCGTGGCCGCCCCGCTCGTCACGCGGTCCGGTCGACGATCCGGATGAGGTCGTGCCGTGCGGGGACGCCGCTGGTGCGGGCGACGATCCGCCCCTCGCCGTCGAGCACGAACAGCGTCGGGACGCGCATCACCCGGTGGGACCGAGTGAGATCCAGGTGGTCGCCGGCGTCCACCTCGACCCACCGGAAGTCGGGACGTTCCTCCTCGACCTCGCCGAGGATGCGCTTGACCTGCTCGCACGGGGCGCAGGTCGGAGAGCCGAGGAGCAGCGCTCGCACCGAGCCGTCCCCGTTCAAGCCGACCGACGCGAGCTCGCGCTCCGCGAGACGCGGGTGACCGTCGTCGGTGACGATGCGGCCCCCACGCGACGTCCACCAGCGACCGGCGATGGTCGCCACGGCGATCACCGCGACGACGATCAGGAGGCGGACGAGCAGCGGGTCCAAGTCAGGCGCGCCGTGTCCGCAGACGCTCGCCCAGCAGGTACATCTCGCAGCCCACGCAGATGCCGGTGAACGCCAGCAGGGTGGACAGCGCCAGCACGATGCCCGTCAGGATCCACCCGACGACCGCCGCGCCCACCGCGATCGCGAGCAGTCCCGCGCCGGCGAACACCAGCCCGGACAGCTGCGCGAACCGTGGCGGGCCTTCCGGTTCGGTCTCGGGCGGTGGGCCGAGGTCGAAGCGTCGCTTCACGACGCGGAAGAGGTTCCCGTACGGGGACCAGCGCAGCCCCGCCAGGCTGGCGACCGCGAACTGGGCCACCTGCAGCGTGAGCAGCGCGATACCGACCGGCCCCTGCACGACGATGGCCGTCGCCAGCACGGCGGTGGTGATGGCCGCCCCGAAGCGGGGGCCACGGACGTCGATCTCGAGTTCGGACCAGCTCATGTGACGCTCCAGGTCAGGGTGACGTCGTGTTCGGTGAGGAGGGTGGCGAGGTCGGCCTCGGCCAGCACGTGGATCCCGGGGACGAGCTCCTCGCCCGTGAGGCCTCGGGCGGTGAGATCCTCCTCGACGGCGAGGATGCGGACGCCGCTCGCGAGGAGCGCCCGCAGGTCACCCTCGGGGACGGCCGCGGGTACGTCGATCCCGGCGATCGCGGCGGGGCGGACGTGGGCCTCGGCGACGCCGAGCTCCACCCCCGCCGCCTTCAGGACGAGGCAGAGCTCGACGTCCTCGGCCAGGGCGTAGGCGTTCAGGTCGAGCACGGGGTCGGTGGGACGCGGAGCACCGGGATCGGCGCTGCGCAGGATGGACAGGACGCGGGTCACCATCAGCGGCTCACCCCCAGGACGACGTCGGCGTCCCGCACGAACCGCCACAGGTCGCCTCCGTCCCCCGAGACGATGCCTGGGACCTGACGTTCCGCGGTGCTGGCCTCGAGGTCGTCGTGGTCCACGACCCAGCTGACGAGGCCACCGTGGACCCCGGCGTGCACCAGCGCGGCGACGTGGTTCGCGGTCCTGGCACCCACTGCACCCGTGCGGACGCCGTCGCCGTAGGCGTACACGGCCACGCGGTGGCCACGTCCCAGTGCATCCTCGGCCAGGCGGAGGGCGGCGATCGTGGCGCCGTCGCCCGGGCCGGTGCCGAGCACCAGCGCGAGCGTCGTTCCGGTCGGTCGGGTCATCGGCGTCCCCTCTACAACCAGGCCTGGCGGTCCGCCCAGCCGAAGAGCCGGTCGACGACCTCTCCGAACGGGACGGGCTTCACCCCGTCGACGAGGCGGTGCACGGCGCGGCGGGCCACGGCCTCCTCCTCGACGAGCACCTCGACGCCGGCCTGCTGGGCTGCGGTCAACGAGTCGCTCCAGGCGTGCCCGGATCGGGCGAGCGACACGGCGTCCTCGAGCAGGACCAGCACGACGTCGTCGCCACCCGCCGCGACCTGCCGGGCGAGCCGGGCGGGGTGCGCGACGTCCGCTGCCTGCAGCGGGTCACGCGCGGTGAGCACGAGGACGTTCACGCGGTTGTCTCCTGGCTGGTGTCGAGCGACCGGCGGATCAGCAGGCGGACGGCCTTGGTCCCCTTGAGGTCCCGCACGCGCGAGACGTCGACGACCATGTGGCCCGCCCGATCCGCCCAGCGGGCGAACGCCGCCGGCGCGCCCTGCATGTCGGTGAGGACCTCGAGGTGCTCTCCAGGCTGGACGCCCATGATCGCGCGCATCGTGGCCACGACCCCGGCCTGGTAGGTCTTCCCGCGGGCGTCCACGGTCCCGCTCGGAACGGGCGCCGCCTGAGCGCCGTCGTGGTCGAGCATCACCCGGACCTGCGCCTCGTGGGACGAGACCTGGACCGGCGCGCCTGCCGCGGTGAGCGCCCCGCGGACGAGCCCCCGTGCGAGCGCGTCCCCCACCGCCCCGTC